>NZ_JBFUFF010000010.1:0-142764 GCF_056403555.1 Rhizobium sp. P2_G2 | reverse complement strand
CATAAAAGGCGGGTCAAATCTCGGTGGAAATGCCGGGTCAGTTCTCAGTGGAAATCAACACCTCGGTCCATCAAAGCGCATGCTATGCTCGTGCGCGCCCGATACATAGGCTGCGAGCGCGTCGCGGACGATCTCGCGCAATTCCGCGCCTTCCCATTGCTCCCGCGTCAAGACGTTATGTGCCTTTGACAGGGCGATCAGCCTTGCATCGAAGGCCTCTCGGCTCTCGCTCAAATTCGAGGCGTTGCGAAGCGTCTGCTTGGCCATGGACTGTACGGTGGTCAACGTGTTTTTGACCCGGTGATTCAGTTCGTCCAGCAACATTCGCTGATGCTGTTCGTGACGCTTCCTCTGTGTGACGTCGCTGGCCGCGCCGAACCACTCAAGGATTTCACCGCTTTCGTCGAAAAGAGGAATGGCGCGGGAAAAGGTCCAGCCCAGTGTGCCGTCGACACGCAGGACGCGGTGCTCCAGTTCAAAAATACTCTTCGTCCGGATGGCTTTTTCGATGGTCGCCATCACTTCCGGCTGATCATCGGGATGGATATATTTGGTGAGCCAGGTCTGGTCCGGCTCCACGGTTGTCGGAATGAAGTCCTTGCCCTCGAGGTGGCGCATTTCGAGCCAATCGGCGCTCATCCGATACACGACATCCGAACTGGCTGTGACGAAGGCGCGAAACCGCTCTTCACTCTCCTTCAATGCCGTCACGGTGTCCTGCCAAGTGCTCCTTGGCAAAGCCATTGGCTCCGTCGCCGCATCCGTGTCGATGACGGCAGCCTTGAGCGCTTCGAGTTCATGCCTCAGCCGCTCGTTCTCACGCTCAAGGCTGCGAAGGCGACTCAGGTCCGATTTCCCGAAGGCCATGAGGCCGATATTCCCTCTGTCCGTAGGAGATGCACGCCTATGGAGGACCTTCCTGCGCATGGATCGGCCCCCTCGGCGCGCAAATCAGCATAGACAGGCAGCGTAAATCATAACGGAAGACCACGCCAGCTGCAATTTGCAGTCGAGGTCTCGACCGGGGGAAGAACGGCGGTTATCGTTAAGGAAGTTGCCCGGCAGGCAGATAGAATAGCTGCACGCTCAAGCCTCCCTCGACTTTCCCCTCAATCTCCGGAAAATCCCGAGCGCCACGGAAAACCGCGGCTGCGGCGGATAATCACGATAAAACTCCTCCTCTTTGCGGCGCAGTTCGAGATAGCGAACGAAATGAAACGCGGCGAGCATGTCGGTCATCTGAAGTCTCCTTGGTGAGTTGCGACGAATAGTCGGTCGCGAGCGCGCCCAATCGACAGAGCGTGGTCGGTCTCGCGAGAAAATTCGTTTTGGGCGCGGTGGCCTTGTGGGAGAGCTTGTTTTTATCCGACAAAAATCTCTTTATCTACGTATTAATTAGAACTATGTTTTTCAATCATGAAAAACATCGGCTGGGATGGCTATCAGATATTCCTCATCGTCGCTCGACAGGGCGGATTGACTGGCGCAGCACAAGCGACCGGCCTCAGTCCCGCCACGGTCGGCCGCCGTATCCTGCAGCTCGAAGAAGCGGTTGGCCGGTCGCTGTTCGGTCGCAGCCAGGCCGGCTATGCGCTGACTGCTGATGGCCAGGTGCTGTTCGATGAATTGCGCGACATGGAAGCTGCCGTGCGCCGCGTCGAAAACTGGCGGCAGGAAAGCGCCGGCCAGGTTAGGGTGCGCGTCGCGCTGGGCACCTGGGTCGGCCTGCTGGTGTCGGAGAATTTCCGCGCCGTCTGTACCGAGCGCGACAATATCCGTATCGAACTTTCCATGGCGGAGCGGCGTGCACCGCTGTCTCATCGCGAGAACGACATCGGCATGCGCGCCTTTGAGCCCGATGAGCCGAACCTTGCTTCCCGCTTCATCAGCGAGGTCGCCTACGCCGCCTACCGGCAGAAGAATGGCCCGCATTTCGACCGCTGGATCGCAGTGCAGGAGAGCGAAGCGATCTCCAACTATCTCCGCTGGCCGCATCAAAACCGGCCGGGCGAGATCGTCACTACGGTCAATCGGCCGCGATCGCTGGTCGATCTTGCCCGCGCTGGCACAGGACTGGTCGTGCTGCCCTGTTTTATCGGCGACCTCGATCCGATGCTTGAACGAGCCGGTGAAGAGATCGGCGAACTTCGTCACAAGCAATGGCTGGTGACCAACAATGACGACCGCAATCGCCGGGAGATCCGGCTGATCTATGACCGATTGGTCAGGCTGTTGAAGAGCCATGTGGATGTGTTTGCCGGCAAGCGCCCAAGCCGGACAAGCTGAAAGACCCGGACCGCGGAGGCGATCCGGGTTATCGCCGGTACGGGCCGGCGGCGCGCGGGGTCAGTTGCCCTGTGCCACGACGACGGGGATCAGCAGATCGCCCCAATTGCCTTCATTGTGGTGCCTGGCCGAACGGATCAGCTCAACCGACACGCCGGCATCGACCGCCTTCATGACGGACTGATTGAGCCGGTGCAGGTCGTTGGCGACCATGCGGATCGCAGCTTGTTGTTCGGCGGTCATTGTGGAAGCTTGTTCCTCGGCGCGTTCCTTGACGCGGGTCTGGACAGTCATGGCATTTCTCCTCTATCGGGGTTCTTGAAGGTGGAAGTCTCGCCCCTCCCTTGAGGGGAGGGGAATTCCTTATTCCGCCGCGGGGCGGAACTGGGCATGCTCGGTGGACTCTTTCATCGCCGTGGTCGACGATTTGCCACCCGAGATCGCCAGCGACACCGCGTCGAAATAGCCGGTGCCGACCTCGCGCTGATGCTTGGTCGCCGTGTAGCCGTTGGCTTCGGCGGCGAATTCCGCCTGCTGGAGTTCGGAATAGGCGGCCATTTGCCGGTCCTTGTAGCCACGCGCCAGTTCGAACATGCCGTAGTTCAGCTGATGGAAGCCGGCCAGCGTGATGAACTGGAATTTGTAGCCCATAGCGCCGAGTTCGCGCTGGTATTTGGCGATCGTATCGTCGTCGAGATTCTTCTTCCAATTGAACGACGGCGAGCAGTTATAAGCGAGCTTCTTGCCCGGATGCGCCTTGTGCACCGCCTCGGCGAATTTCCGTGCCTGGCCGAGATCGGGCTTGGAGGTCTCCATCCAGATCAGGTCGCTATAGGGCGCATAAGCAATCGCGCGGGCGATGCAGGGATCGATGCCGTTGCGCACCTGGTAGAAACCTTCGACGGTTCGACCGGCGTCGTAGTCGACGAAAGGCTGGTCGCGCTCGTCGATGTCAGAGGTCAGCAGCTTGGCGGCTTCGGCGTCGGTGCGCGCGACGATCAGCGTCGGCGTACCCATGACGTCGGCGGCGAGCCGCGCGGCCGTCAGGTTGCGGATATGTGCAGCGGTCGGGATCAACACCTTGCCGCCGAGATGGCCGCACTTCTTTTCCGACGCCAACTGGTCCTCGTAATGGACGCCGGCCGCACCCGCCTCGATGAAGGCCTTCATGATCTCGAAGGCATTGAGCGGCCCGCCGAAACCGGCTTCGGCATCGGCAACGATCGGCGCAAACCAAGTCTCGACCGAAAGCCCGTTGCCCTCCTGCGTTTCGATCTGGTCGGCGCGCTGCAGTGTCCGGTTGATGCGGCGCGCCAGCTCCGGTGCGGCATTGGCCGGGTAGAGCGACTGGTCGGGATACATGGCCGACGCGGTATTGGCGTCGGCAGCGACCTGCCAGCCGGAGAGATAGATCGCCTTCAGCCCGGCGCGAACCATCTGCATGGCCTGGTTGCCGGAAAGCGCGCCAAGCGCGTTGACGAAATCTTCCCCTTGGATCAGCTTCCAGAGACGATTGGCGCCCATTTCCGCCAGTGAATGACGGATTTCCACCGAGCCACGCAGCCGCCTGACGTCTTCGGCTGTATAGGGGCGCTCAATGCCATCGAAACGGCCTTGCGGCGCATTCGGGACAAGATTGTAAAAATCAGTCATAGGTCACTCCATCTGCTCTGTTGACCAGAGATTTGCGCTCGTGGTTCGATGAGGTGGAATTTACATTGCGTTGCAAAATTCGCTATAAAATTGGCAAAAATCGCCTTATAAATCAGGTTATGATGTGCTAAGTTTGACAAAGGTGATCTGTAAATTTGTAAATTTTGTCAAAGATGACGCTGGGCACATTCTGTAAAAAGGATTGACAATTGGCGGAAACCAAAATTTTTGCCGGCCCGCGCGTGCGCCGTATCCGCAATCGGCTCGGTGTTACCCAGATGGCGATGGCCGAGGGGCTTGGCATCTCGCCATCCTACCTCAACCTCATCGAGCGCAATCAGCGGCCGATCACGGTGCAATTGATCCTCAAGCTTGCCTCCGTCTACAAGGTCGATGTCGAGGAACTGCGCGACGAGAGCGGCGGCGTGATCGGCCAGTTGAAGGAGGCTTTCGCCGATCCGCTGCTTGCAGGCGAGATTCCCGGCGGCGATGAACTGATTGAAGTCGCCGAGGCGGCCCCCAATGCGGCGCAGGGCATGGTAAAACTCTATCGCGCCTACAAAGAACAGGCGGCGCGGCTCAGCGATCTCGCGGCACTCCTGGCCCAGGCTGGCCACGATACCTCGGTCTCGGCGGCGAAGATGCCGATGGACGAGGTGCGGGAGCATTTTGCCGCACGGCCGAATTTTCATGAAGGTATCGACACCGCCGCCGAGGCTTTCCATGCCCAGCTTGACGCTGGCGAGGATCTGGCAGGCGCCATCCGCAACTGGCTGCGGGCCGATTGCGGCATCGTCGTCCGGACGCTGCCGGTGCATGCCATGCCCAACCTCCGCCGCCGCTACGACCGGCATTCGATGCGGCTGTTTCTGTCGGAGCGGCTTTATCCGCATGATCAGTTGCGGGAGATGGCGCAGGAGGCCTGTCAGATTGCGCTCAGGAAGGAAATCGCCGCGACGCTGGAAGGTCTCAATCTTTCCTCCGGCGAGGCGAGGCGCATCGCCCGCTTCGAGCTTGCGCGTTACGCGGCGCTGGCGCTGATGATGCCTTATGGCGTCTTCCTGTCGGCAGCGCAAAAGGCGCAATACGATATCGGCCTGCTCTGTGCTCGTTTCCGCGTCTCCTTCGAACAGGCGGCAAGCCGTCTCACCAGTCTGCAGCGATCGGGTGCGGCGGGAGTGCCGTTCTTCGTCATGGAGGTTGATATCGCCGGAAATCGTATCCGTGCGGCCGGCAGCCACGGTTTTCCGCAGGCGCGCTTCGGTGGTCACTGTCCGAAACTCAACATCCACGCCGCCTTCGCCGCACCTGGGCAGATTCTTGCCGAAACTGTCGAGCTGATGGACGGCGCGCGCTATCTGCTGATCGCTCGGACGCTGGAGGGGCCGATCGCCGGCTTCGGCGAGCGTGTGCGGCGGACTGCCTTGCTGATCGGCTGCGAAGCCGCCCATATGGGGCACACTGTTTACGGCCAACTGGCCGCCACATCCCCACTCCTGGCGATTGGTACCGGCTGCCGACTTTGCGAGCGTCCCGGCTGCCTGGCGCGCGCCGAGCCGCCGGTCACCCGTCCGTTGGGCCTGGACGAAATGGTCGCCGGCCTCAGCGTCTTCGATTTCCAATAGAAACACTTCCGAGCAAAATACAAATTTTTTAGTTGTCGGCCGAAAAAATCCTTTCTAATCTGCTGTCCTGGAGAGTGGAACGCCGGACCCGTCGGTAGAATGGCGGGCTGGTTCAAACAGGAGATTATGATGAAGAAACAGCTATTTGGCTTGGCTGTCACGATGACGGCTGCGCTGTTGCTGGCAAGCCCTGCCAGCGCTGAGGACAAAGTTGTCAACGTCTACAACTGGTCCGATTACATCGACAATTCCATTCTCACCGATTTCACCAAGGAAACCGGCATCAAAGTCGTCTACGACGTTTTCGATTCCAACGACCTTCTTGAAACGAAACTCCTGGCCGGCGGCTCGGGCTATGACGTCGTGGTGCCGACCGCACCCTTCCTCGCCCGCCAGATCCAGGCCGGCGTCTTCCAGAAGCTCGACAAGTCCAAGCTGCCGAACCTGAAGAACATGTGGCCGGATGTCATGGGCCGCCTTGCCAAGTACGACCCGGACAATCAGTATGCCGTCAATTATATGTGGGGCACGACCGGCATCGGCTACAATGTCGACAAGGTCAAGGCAGCACTCGGCGACGTCAAGATCGACAGCTGGGACGTGCTGTTCAAGCCTGAAAATGCCGCCAAGCTACAGAAATGCGGCATCAACATTCTCGATGCGTCCGACGAAACCATCGCCATTGCCATGAACTATGTCGGCAAGAGCGGTGACAGCAAGAAGAAGGAAGACCTCGAGGCCGGTGGTCAGGTCTACCAGAACATTCGCCAATATGCCCGTACCTTCAACTCGTCGGCCTATATTGACGACCTGGCGAATGGCGACATCTGCATCACCATCGGCTGGTCGGGCGACGTGCTGCAGGCCAAGAACCGCGCCACGGAAGCCAAGAACGGGGTGAAGATCGAGTATGTGATCCCCAAGGAAGGCACCTATATGTGGTTCGACAACCTGGCGATCCCGGCAGACGCCAAGCATGTCGACGCGGCGCACGCCTTCATCAATTACCTGATGCGGCCGGATGTCATCGCCAAGTCGTCGAACTATGTCCAATATGCCAACGGCAACCTCGCTTCGCAGAAATTCGTCGATGCGGCCATCCTCAACAACCCCAACGTCTATCCGAACGCCGAGGTGATGAAGAAGCTGTTCACCATCTCGCCCTATGGGCCGAAGGAACAGCGGGTGCTCAACCGGCTCTGGACGCAGGTCAAGACTGGCAAATAACCGGACTTTCGGATGGGGCGGCTAGACCGCCCCATTCTTTCTCAGGCGCACAGGGGCGCGCCGATCTTAGATATCAATGATCATCAAAAAGGTGGCACAGGGGAATGGCGAAATCTCTCGGACCGGTAAAGCGCAAATTCACCCCGTGGGATGATCCGGCTGCGAAGCCCTTTATCCGTTTCGAAAATGTCACCAAACGTTTTGGCGATTTCGTTGCCGTCAAGAACCTCACGCTCGATATCTACGAGAAGGAATTCTTCTCGCTGCTCGGCCCGTCGGGCTGCGGCAAGACCACGCTGATGCGCATGCTGGCTGGCTTCGAGGAACCGACCGAGGGCCGCATCCTTCTGCAAGGCAAGGACATTTCCGGCGTGCCGCCCTATAAGCGACCCACCAATATGATGTTCCAGTCCTATGCACTCTTTCCGCATATGACGGTGAAGAAGAATATCGCCTTCGGCCTGGAACAGGACAAGCTGCCGAAGAACGAGATCGATGCCCGCGTCGACGAGATGCTGGCGCTGGTCAAGCTCAAGGAATTCGCCGCGCGCAAGCCGAGCCAGCTTTCCGGCGGCCAGCGTCAGCGCGTCGCCCTTGCCCGCTCGCTCGCCAAGCGTCCGAAAGTGCTGCTGCTCGACGAACCGCTCGGCGCGCTTGACCGCAAGCTGCGTGAGGAAACCCAGTTCGAACTGATGGACATCCAGCACACGCTAGGCCTCACCTTCCTAATCGTCACCCATGACCAGGAAGAGGCAATGACCGTTTCGGATCGCATCGCTGTCATGGACAAAGGTGTCATCGTGCAGGTCGCGACGGCGGCGGAAATCTACGAAGCTCCCAATTCGCGCTACGTTGCCGACTTTATCGGCGACATCAACATTTTCGATGRCAAGGTCGTGTCCAACGAGGCCGGCCAGGTCCGCATCAATTGCGCCGGGCTTTCGGTCACTGTTGCACAGGAATGCACGGCAGTCGCCGGCAATGATGTTGCCTTCGCTGTCCGTCCGGAGAAGGTCAGGATTTCGCTCGACCAGCCGGCCGATACATCAATGAACGTCGCCCATGGCGAGGTGCTGGATATTGGCTATCTCGGCGACTTCTCGGTATTCATCGTTAAACTCGACGATGGCCGCATCATGCGTGCCGCGCAGGCCAATGTCGCCCGCCTTGTCGACCGCCCGATCACTTTCGAGGACACGGTTTGGCTCACCTGGCCGGCAGATGCCGGTCTCGTACTGACACGATAGGAGACGAGCCGATGGCAGATGTCCCCGCCGCGCAACACCAGAGCCCCGCCCGTTGGCTGGTGGTGATCGTCCCCTATGTCTGGCTGCTGCTGTTCTTCTTCGTCCCGTTCTTCATCATCCTGAAGATCTCGATGTCAGAGACAGCCATTTCGATGCCGCCCTATACGCCGGTATTCCAAGGCTTTTCGAAGCTTGGCGACTTCTTCTCGCAGCTCGATTTCGAGAACTATACGGCGCTGACCGAGGATCAGCTCTACTATATGTCCTACCTGAATTCGTTGCTGATCGCCTCCGTCTCGACCATCCTGCTCTTGCTCGTCGGCTATCCGATCGCGCTTGCCATGGCACGCGCCCCTGCGACGATCCGCCCGACGCTGCTCATGCTGGTGATCCTGCCCTTCTGGACCTCGTTCCTGATCCGCGTTTACGCCTGGATCGGTATTCTAAAGCCGGAAGGTCTGCTGACGTTGCTGCTGCAGACGCTGCACATCCTCGGCCCTGACCAGCAGGTGCAGATCTTCCATACTCAAACGGCCGTGTATATCGGCATTGTCTACTCCTACCTGCCGTTCATGATCCTGCCGCTCTATTCGGCGCTGGAAAAGATGGATGGCACCTTGCTGGAAGCCGCGAGCGACCTCGGTTGCCCGCCGATGAAATCGTTCTGGCGGATCACTTTCCCCTTGTCATTGCCGGGCGTCGTCGCCGGCGCGATGATCTGCTTCATCCCGATCACCGGTGAATTCGTCATCCCCGACCTCTTAGGCGGTCCCGACACGCTGATGATCGGCAAGACGCTGTGGACGGAATTCTTCGGCAATCGTGATTGGCCGCTGGCCTCCGCCGTCGCCGTCATCCTTCTGCTCTTGCTGGTGGTTCCGATTGCGATCTACCAGAACCAGCAGCAGAAAGTTTGAGGGAGGGCGACCATGAAATCCGCAAAGATCGATCCCGTCATCCTCACCATCGGGTTTGCTTTCCTCTATATCCCGATCCTGATCCTGGTGATCTATTCGTTCAACGACTCCAAGCTGGTGACCGTCTGGGGCGGCTTCTCGACACGCTGGTATTCGCAGATGTGGTCGAATCAGAGCCTGATGGATGCCGCTTGGGTGACGATCCGCGTCGCCGTCCTTAGCGCCTCGATGGGTACTATCCTGGGTACGCTGGCAGCGCTGTCGCTGGTGCGCTTCGTCCGGTTTCCCGGGCGCATCTTGTTCTCCGGCATGATCTATGCGCCGCTGGTCATGCCGGATGTCATAACCGGCCTCTCGCTGCTCCTGCTGTTCGTCGCCGTCAACGTCGACCGCGGCTTCTGGACCATCGTCTTCGCGCACACCACCTTCACCATGTGTTATGCAGCGGTCGTCATCCAGTCGCGGTTGATCACCTTCGACCGTAGCCTGGAGGAGGCGGCACTCGATCTCGGCTGCCCGCCGGTCAAGACCTTCTTCAAGATCACCCTGCCGCTGATCCTGCCTGCCGTCGTCTCCGCCTGGATGCTGGCTTTCACGTTGTCGCTCGACGATCTCGTGATTGCGAGCTTCACCACTGGGCCCGGCGCCACGACGCTGCCGATCAAGATCTACAGCCAGGTGCGGCTCGGCGTGACGCCGGAAATCAACGCCGCCTGCTCGATCCTGATTGCCATCGTCACCATCGGCGTGATCATCGGCTCGATCACGACGAAGCGAGCGGAAATCCAGCGCCAGCGCGATGAGAGGGCGGCAATGGCACAAGCATAGCTCGCCGGCGCGCCCGCAAAATACGACATCGACGTCACTTTCAAGACAAGCCCGGCCGCACCGCTTGCCCTATGGTGCGGCCACGGTTCTGTTGCATTGCAGCGAACGGCTTGATATTCGAATTTGAATACATCTTGGAGGGTTCGATGGGAGAGAATACACCGCTTTGGTCGCCGAGCGCGGCGCGGATTGCCGAAAGCGCGATGACGAAGTTCCGCGATTTCTGTGCGGTTCGGAATGCGATTTCGCTCCCGGATCACCCCGCCTTCCATCAATGGTCGATCGAGGATCGCGGCGCCTTCTGGTCAGCGGTCTGGGACTTTTGCGCAGTGAAGGGTGAAAAAGGTGCCCGCGACCTGATCCATGGCGACGTGATGCTCGACGCCCGGTTCTTCCCCGATGCGTCGCTGAACTTCGCCGAGAACCTGCTGCCGAAGACCGGCTCGGATGACGCAATGATCTTCCGTGGTGAGGACAGGGTCGAGGGCCGCTGGAGCTGGGACCGCCTGCATGCCATGGTCTCGCGCCTGCAGCAGGCCTTCCGGGCCATGGGCATCGGCAAGGGTGACCGCGTCTCGGCCATGATGCCGAATATGCCCGAAACCATCGCCTGCATGCTCGCTACAAGCTCGATCGGCGCCATCTGGTCGTCATGCTCGCCAGACTTCGGTGAGCAGGGCGTGCTCGACCGTTTCGGCCAGATCGAACCGAAACTGTTCATCTGCTGCGATGGCTATTGGTATAACGGCAAACTGCAGGATGTTTCCGACAAGGTGCGCGCCGTCGAGCCGCGCCTGCAGACGCCAGTTCTGGTTGTGCACTATGCCGGCGATGCCGAGGCGCTTGCCGGCTCGCTTGCCGATGGCCGCACGCTCGATGCCTTCGTCTCGCCCTATGAGGCAAAGCCGGTCGAGTTCGAGCCGCTGCCGTTTTCGCATCCGCTTTATATCCTGTTTTCCTCCGGCACGACCGGCGTGCCGAAATGCATCGTCCATTCCGCCGGCGGCACGCTGCTGCAGCATCTCAAGGAACAGCGCTTCCATTGCGATCTGAAAGCGGGGGACCGGCTCTTCTATTTCACCACCTGCGGCTGGATGATGTGGAACTGGCTGGTGTCGGGGCTGGCCTCCGGCGCCACGCTCTGCCTGTTCGACGGCTCGCCCTTCGCACCGGATGGCAATGTGCTCTGGAACTATGCCGCCGACGAGAAATTTGCCATTTTCGGCACGTCGGCCAAATATATCGATGCGGTCCGCAAGGGCGGCATCGAGCCGATCAAGACGCATGACCTCTCGGAATTGCGCCTGATCACCTCGACCGGTTCGCCGCTGTCGCCTGAAGGCTTCTCCTTCGTCTACGAAGGCATCAAGCACGACATCCAGCTTGCCTCGATCTCGGGCGGCACCGACATCGTCTCCTGCTTCGTGCTTGGCAATCCGATCCTGCCGGTCTGGCGCGGCGAGATCCAGGGGGCCGGCCTCGGCCTTGCTGTCGACGTCTGGAACGATGAGGGTCAGCATGTGGTCGGCGAGAAGGGCGAACTGGTCTGCGCCAAGGCCTTCCCCTCCATGCCGGTCGGCTTCTGGAATGACAAGGATGGCGCAAAATATCGGGCCGCCTATTTCGAACGTTTCGACAATATCTGGTGCCACGGCGATTTCGCCGAATGGACCGAGCACGGCGGCATGATCATCCACGGCCGCTCGGATGCGACGCTCAATCCCGGCGGTGTGCGTATCGGCACCGCCGAGATCTACAATCAGGTCGAACAGCTCTCTGAAGTGGCAGAAGCCATCTGCATCGGCCAGGATTGGGAAGATGACGTCCGCGTCATCCTGTTTGTTCGGCTGGCACCGGGTTTGGCGCTCGACGCCGAGCTCGACAAGAAGATCAAGACCAAGATCCGCACCGGCGCCTCGCCGCGGCACGTGCCGGCCAAGATCATCCAGGTCGCCGATATCCCGCGCACCAAATCCGGCAAGATCGTCGAACTGGCAGTCCGTGAGGTGGTGCATGGCCGCCCGGTGAAGAACAAGGAGGCGCTCGCCAATCCGGAGGCGCTGGAGCTCTACAGGGGGCTCGATCAGCTGAAAAACTGAGCCGCGAAAGCAGTCGCGGTGGCGGACGGCATAATTGCTGTCAACGATCGAGGATAAATGATAGCCGTTGGTCGAGTTCGCCGCATCGGGCTGCGATCTCCGCAACAGGAGTGGCGCAGTGGCAGAATTCACCGAAGAGGGACGCCGGATTCTCAGCGAGATCGCAGGGCGCTATGGTGTCAGTTTCGACGCGGTGCAACATCTGCTGATGGCCGTCATTGCCGGCCAGACGACGCAGGCCCAGTTCAACCATCCGGATCTCGGCGGCATGGGACAATGGTCCCAGGGCGGCATGATCATGGTCGGCGACATGTTCAACAACGGGCTCAAGGCCAGGGTCGACGGGCTTTGCAACGAACTTGCCGGACTGGCGCGCAGTGCCAACATCTTCCGGCCAGCGGCACCGCTGCAGTCCCAATCGCAATCCCAGGGCGCCGGCGCCGGCGTCAGCCTGTTCGTCCCGGGAGCATTCACCTCCGGCAATTGGTGGCCGGAGGATTWGGGTTACGCCGCTTCGACGGGCGCCCAGAACGACCTGCGCTATGCGTTCTTTCCCGCGACGCATCGCCTTGCGATCAATATCGGTGGCCGGGTCACCGTCTATGACACCAGGGATCACCAGATCGGCGGCTTTTCGCAGCAGCAGAGCGGCGACCAGTCGCTGACGTTCACCTCGCAATATGGCTTGGTCAATCTGTCGTCACTGGACATCGTGCCGCCGGCCGGCGTCCGCGACGTTGCCGCTTCCGCCCCGCCGCGGCCGGAATTTACCGCGCCGGAGACACCAGGCGCGCCGGAGATGGCCCCGCCTCCTGTACAGAATACCGCGCAGCAGACAGCGATATCACCAACGGCTCCTCCGTCTGCCGGTGCGTCAACCGATGACGACATTTTTGGCAAGATCGAACGGCTGGCGGAACTATACGCCAAGGGTATTCTGACCGACGACGAATTCCAGGCGAAGAAAGCCGACCTGCTGAGCCGGCTTTGATGCAACTCTGAAAGGTTCTACAGCCGATAGGCCGGCTCGACGATGCCCTTTACGCTGATGCCGAGATCATAGGTGAAGCCGGCCTGTGGGTCAGCTTTCATCGCGTCGGCATCGAGACCTTCGCGGGCGGAGGTCACCAGCAGTCGGTCGGCCTTCTTGCCGATGAAGGCCGGGCAGGTGGTGAGCTTTGACGGCACCGAATAGATGGCGGTCAATTCGCCGTTCGGCGAATAGCGATGCACTTCGCCGACGCTCCAATGCGCATTCCAGACATAGCCTTCGGCATCGCAGACCGAACCGTCAATGCCCCCGTCCTCGCTGGCTTCGTCGACGAAGATCTGCGGCTCGCCCGTCGGCAGCCCGGTCAATGGATCAACCGGCACGCGCATATAGCGGTTTTCCATCGTATCGACGAAATAGCCGACCGTGCCGTCGGGCGAAAAGCAGATGCCGTTCGGAATCGAAATCTCGGGAAAGAGCTTTGTCACCACGCCGCCGACGACATGGTAGATCGAGCCCGCGCCCTTGCGGCCTTCCTGGCCCTTCTTCATCGTGCCATACCAGAGAGCACCTGAAGGATGCACTCGACCGTCATTGGAGCGCATATCCGGTCGGTCGTCTTCGATCGGTGTAACAAGCGTGAACTGGCCGGTTGCCATGTCGCGCAGGTAAAGACCATTTTCCGTGGCAACCACCTGCCGGCCGCCGTCGACGCGCGCGACGACGCTGCCCATGCAAGGCAGTTTGTGCACCGAGCGCTTGCCGCTTTCGAGGTGAAGCTCGACCAGTTCACTGTCGAGAATGTTCAGCCACCAGGCGGTATCGGTCGCCGGATCATAGGTCGGGCCTTCGCCAAGGTGATCATGGACATTGCTCAGGGCGGTGCCGGCAAAGGGCTGTGCGGTGATCATTTCAGGCTCCGAAGACGTGGCGATAGGCGCTGATCGTGGCGATGGCGCGTCGGGAAATGTCGGCCGCGTCCATGCCCGGCTTGAAGATGCTGGAGCCGAGGCCGAAAGCCTTGACGCCCGCTTTGGCATAGTCGGCGAAATTCTCGTCCGAGACGCCGCCGACGGCAGCAATCAGCAGATCCGGTGGCAGCACGGCGCGAATAGCGGTGATGCCAGACGGGCCGAGCGCGCTGGCGGGGAAGAATTTGAGGCCCGTGGCACCAGCGGCGGCAGCGGCAAGTGCCTCGCTGGGCGTGAAAACGCCGGGCAGCGTCACCATTTTCCTGGCGACGGCATGCGACAGTACCGGCAGGTCGACATTCGGGCTGACGAACAGTCTTCCGCCGGCACTTTCCAGCCGGTCGACATCGGTGACGGTCAGCACGGTGCCGGCGCCGATCAGCGCATCGGCCGGCGCCATTTTCGCGGCGATCTCGATCGACTTGAACGGCTCGGGCGAATTGAGCGGGATTTCGATTGCCCGGAAGCCGGCGCCGAGCAGCGCGTCGAGCGCCGCCGGAGTCTCGGCCGGCGTCAGGCCGCGCAGGATCGCGACCAGCGGATAGGGCATGTCGGGGAAGGGAATGCGGTCCATGAACAGTCCTTTACAATGACCAGATGCTACGCGCCGCATGCGACAGTCCCTGACGGACCGCGTCGTCGGCATCGATGGTCGAAAATGTCAGGCCGACGCGATGGAAGGCCGCTTCGTAGAGGCCCCGCAGCTTGCCGGAGACGACGAGCACGACAGGCGTATCCTTCGGCGCCGATTTCAGCGCGCCGGCAAGTTCGAGGCCGATCATCGTGCCCGATAGAGTCGCTTCGGCCTCGACCGGCGTCACGGAGAACAGCAGGCCGCGGGCGCGCACGGAGGAGAACAGCCGGCTGGAGGTGAACTCCGGTTCCTTGTAGGCCGAGAACACGGCATCGGTGAAAGCCGGGTTGGCGCCGTCGAAGCCGGTCGAATCCTGCATCGCCATCGACAGGATCGTGTGTTTCAAAATCGCCGAGAAAAGTTCACCGGTCATGAAGGTGGCAAAGCCCAGCACTTCGTCGCGCACGACGCGCACCCATTTCGAATGCGTGCCGGGCATGGCGACCAGGCAGTCGCTGCTTCTCATCCGGTGTGAGGAGCCGAGCAATTGCGTCTCCTCGCCGCGGATGACGTCGGCGGAGTGCGGGTCGCGCTGCGCCAAGCCGGGCAGTATGCGGATGTCGCGCGCCTGGCCCTCGATTCGGACCGCCTGATCCGGGATGTCGGAGAGTTTTGCCGGCACATCGATATAGCCCGCTTCCTTCCAGCCCTGCTTGGCGCCGGCCATGCCGCAGACGATCACAGGCAGCCCGTCCGGCGCCTGCACTGTTTTGAGGTGTTTGTCGAGCACAGCCTCGAAACCGGTTTCTCGAGCCGTGGTCATCCCCTCGCCGGAGCGGCTTTCGGCAAGCACCTCGTCATCTTCGCCGATCAGCCACAGGCGAAAGCTGGACGTGCCCCAGTCCACCGCTACGAATTGCGGTTCTGGCATCAGAGATAGCCTCCATCAACGATCAAGGATTGAGCGGTTATCGCCGCGGAGCAATCGGAGGCCAAAAACAGGCACGGGCCGATCAGATCTTCGGGCATGAGGGTGAATTTGAGCGCCTGCTGCAGGCGATGCGCCTCGGCGGAGGCATCGCTGACCCAGAGCGCCTTCTGCCGTTCGGTGATCACCATGCCCGGCAGAATGGCATTGACCCGGATATTGTCGTCGCCCAGCCTGCCGGCCAGCGCCTTGGTCATGCCGATGATGCCGGCCTTGGCGGTCTCGTAGATCGGAATTTCCGGCATGTTGAGCAGGAAAGCGATGGAGGAGAAATTGATGATCGCGCCGCCGCCGCCAGCACGCAGATACGGTGCCGCCGCCTGGCTGACGAAGAAGGCCGGCCGGAGATTGACGGCGATATTGTCGTTCCAATAGGCCTCGGTGACAGTATCGAAGTCGTGACGGTCGTCCCAGGCGGCATTGTTGACCACCACCTTCAACCCGCCGAGCGCCTCGGCGGCATTTCGCACAGCGCGTTGCGCGGCCGCGACGTCGCGGAGATCGGCATGTTCGAAATGCGGGCGGTAGCCGGTCGCGACCGAGACGTCATCCACCGTCCTGAGCGCCGCCTCTCGATCGCGGTCAACGATCGCAACCTTCGATCCCTGTGCCGCAAAACCCCGGACGAGTGCCGCCCCTATGCCGGATGCACCGCCGGTGACCAGCACGCCGACGCCGCTCAAATCAGCAAATGTCGCGGATGGCATGCCCATGCCGGATCGGTCTCCCTCCGAGGATCGAAAGCGTCGCCTTCGTGCGAAAATGCGACTGCAGAGGCGATCTCTATAGGACGGAAGCCAATGGCAGGAAACCCCCGTCGGCTAAAATCATACAATTGAATCGGGCATTAACGAAAATGTGGGAATTGATAAGTCTGCCGAAGAAACAGGTACACGATACTGGCGAATCAAAGGCCGCTCTGGCATCAAGTCAATATAAGGCTATTCTTAAATGGTTTTCCCGGAGCCAATCCATCGGACATTGTGTTACCTATGGTTTTCCCGGCATCTATTCGCCGGTTTTCCCGCTAGGCGTTCGCATCACACAAGCTTGAACCAAAGCACCGCATGAAAGTTGTATTTGAATGGGCCTGAACGCTGTTTTCAACGGAAACGGGATTTGCTGCTTCGACGAGAGCCGGCAAACGGAACGAAATGTCTGAAAAAGACAACGCCGACGGCGTGGATCATGACGCGTTGCTGAAGGAAATCTCGGCGGCAGCGACGCAATTCGACGTGCTGCGATTTCTCAAGAAGACGACGGAACTGTTCCGGGCCCGCGCTTTCATCGTGATGCGCATTCCGGGCGCGACGACTCAGGCGCTCCAGGCTGCCTCCGTGATCACCAATTGGCCGTCTGACCTATTGGCGAAATATGACGCCGAAGGTCTCCTGCAGCACAGCCTGACGATCCATCACATCCGAACGTCGTCCTTGCCTTTCCTGGCCGATGTTTCGCAATTGACGCAGAAGCTGCCGGAGACGCAGCGCGCCAGGGTGTTCGAGGCCTTCGAACGTTATCATATGCCGCGCGGCATTTTCTTCCCGGTTTGCGATCCTGGCGGCGACCGCGGCGCTGTCGGTTTTTCCGGCGACCGCGAGCCTTATTCGAGTTATGAAGTGCTGCAACTCAATATGATCAGCACCTATGTGTTCGAACGGATCTACCAGATCAGCGGCCGCGATCAGAAAACGGGCGACGATCTTACCCAGCGCGAGATCGATTGCCTCAACTGGACGGCTGCGGGTAAGACCAGCGTCGAAATTTCCGATATATTGAGTCTGTCCGAGCATACGGTGAACCACTATCTTAACCGCGCGACCAAGAAGCTCGACACGGTCAACCGGACTCAGGCCGTGGCGAAGGCGCTCAGGATGGGCATCATCAACTGAGGCGCATCGCGCCGTGATCGGGATCCTCTGTCGAGGCGATGGCAGCTCATGCAGTTTTATTCACCTGACATTCACGCGCGCTAAACCATAAACTAAAAAACGGTGCAGCGTTTGGTGGGCGAGTAGCGTTTGGTAAGCATCTTTTGCAGTGGGCATCTTACTGTGGTTCGGTGTCTGCCCATTCGCTACATATTCAATCTCGGGAGAACGGTAGTGGTAACGAAGAATACGTCGGTCACGCTCGATGGCTCATCGAAATTCACCCTGGATGACGATTATACGTGGAAGAGCAGCAAGCTCGATTATGTCTCTTTCCACTCCGGCGAGGTCAAGCAGGATGTTACGGTCACGCTGAACCTGGCCAACAGCGGCTGGATGGTCAGGCATATCGAGGGCATTAACAGCCCGAACCTGATGACCGTCATCAACGACAAAACCGGATCCGCAGGAGCAACGATCGGGTCGATGACGCTTTCGGGCGGTCTCGGCAACAATGTCACACTCACCAACACCCATGTCGATATGTACGAGGGCAGCAATGCCGCTGACCGCGTCACGATCGGCGACGGCGGCGTCGACATGCTCAACGTTGTTGGCGGCAACAATAGCGTCAAGATCGGGTCGGGCAAGGTCCATTCGATTCTTGCTTACGATGGCAATGACAAAGTCACGACGGGCAGCGGCACCGTCGATTCGATCGACCTCGGAGACGGGAAAAACACGATCACGACGGGCAAGGGCGTGATTCAGTCGATCCTGACCGGCAAGGGTGACGATACGGTCACCGTTGGCGACGGCGGCGTCTCGATGATGAATCTGGGCGATGGCGACAACGTGGTCAATATCACCGGCAAGGGCAATGTCGGCACGATCATGGGCGACACCGGCGACGATCATGTCACCACCGGCGATGGTTCGGTTGCCGTGATCAACCTCGCGAAGGGTGACAACGTCATCACCACCGGCAAGGGTACCGTTTCGGCCATCGTCACCTATCTTGGCGACCAGACGATCCATGTCGGCACCGGCGGCGCGGGCGTCATTCGCCTCTCCGACGGCAGCAGCACTGTCGAGGCTGACGGTCATGTCGGGCAGTTGATGGCCGGCCCCGGCAACAAGTCGCTGATCTTCCACGACGCTGTGGGCACCATCGACATCGGCGGCGGCACCAACACCCTGGTCTTCGGGGGCCAGTATGTCGACGCCCTGCAGATCACCGATGGCACGGACACGATCACTCTGCAAAACGGCTGCAACCTGAACCAGGCTGTGACCGGCGATGATGATGATGTCATCGACGCGAGGAAAGGCGAAATCGGCACGGCACAGATGGGCACCGGCAACGACGCCATCTATACCGGCGCTGCCAGCATCGGCCATGCTTCTATGGGCACCGGCAATGACACGATCTTTTTCGGCGACATGACGGACTTGAAGAACGACTCGACCTTCAACGGCGGCAGCGGCATTGACACGATTAACTTCAAGAACGTCGCAGCCGGCGGCGTGAACATTTCGCTAGGCGATGACAGCGCACAGGCGACATCGTCGGGCAAGATTCGGTTCTGGAACTTCGAAAAGCTGATCGGCAGCGACTTCAGCGATACACTCGGCGGCAGCAATGGCGCCGACTTCCTCGGTGGCGGTAAGGGTGCTGACAAGTTGACCGGCGGCAACGGCGTCGACACCTTCATATTCAACACGGGTGACGGCAAGGACGAGATCACCGACTTCGATTTCACTACAGAGAAGATCGATCTGAGCGGCGTCACTGGTATCTCTAATTTCAACGATCTTAAAACGCATTTCAGCAGTGACGGCGCTGGTGGTACTATCATTGACCTTGGTGGTGCTGGGGACCAGTTGACACTCGATCACGTATCCAGCGGGCGGCTTTCGGACAGCAATTTTGTTTTCTGATAGACTAAATAAGAAGCCTTAAGCACGCCGCGACAAGAATGCGTCTTCCGATTGATTTCGGAAGGCATTTGTTTTTTTGTGGGATTGATGGGAACACTTCAACAAATCGGTTCATCATTTGTGATCCGAATTTCGCGATTTTTCAGCGGCATACCCCAATTGGGGGATATCATTTTTCCGCGTTCTGATTATTCGATAAATAACCGGTCAGAGTGTCCTTGAAACTCTAGCACGGCGGACCCCACTTCCTCCGCTTTTGCGGACGAAGACGCTTGCTGGTAAAACCCGCCCGCAGCCCTGCCGGGCGGGTTCACTTTTCCGGGCCTTCCGATTCCTTGGGCGCTTCTGACAATTCGCCAGCACGCTACATACCATGTGTCGGTATGCAGGTGTGCTTGCTCGCGTCCCAGACGCCGTCCTGGCACGGCACGTCAGCAAAGCCGGTCAGGCCCATGACGAGAAGGCCGACCGCGAGCGCTGCGATCAATACGCCAAGTGCGATCAGCCATGTCTTCATTCGCAATTGGATCAGCTCCAAGTCTTGCCGCCTTGGGGCGGGGCCTTCAAACCTTCACAGCGCAATTGGTCTGTACCGGTTTCGAAACGGCGACGATTGCCGAACTGCATATTTTTATGCTTGGGACACATCCCATTCGTCTTATGGGGTTTGCACAGCCCGCATACTGCAATCCGCGGCCTTTTCCGCTTGTAATGCATTTCGATCTCCGAACGAGGTCGGTGCGCCCCTATGGCGCACGCGTCTCTTCCGGAAATCGGATTGCTCAAGCATCATGGGTTCAGATTAAGGAAAGTCGACTGGGAGGGCAAGTCGGCAAGCGCAGTCGTTTGTCCGCTCCGTTCCTCCAGGACTGCTTTCGACAACACAGAAGATCGCCTGCATGCCCAAAAAAGCAGCGGCGTCATGAAAAAATTGGCAGCCGATTGGAGCCCAGATGAGGGGGCGGAGCCCCATCTTTGCAAGATATTGAAGTCAAAAGATATTTTTCCCAATGGCACATGGCATGCTTCCTGCTTTTCTCCTCTCAGATCCGGAGGGGATCGAAAAGCACCTCATGAGAAGGTGTACGAAGGCAAAGCCGCCTTTCACGTCGTCTACCCGCGCTAGCGAGGGGTGGCGTGGACGGCGGCTTTTGTTTGCGACGGATTCTTTCGCTCCAGGCGTTGGCTGCCGGTCGATGATCGCTTATCTAGTCCGGATAAGCATGAGGTCGAAAAAATGGCAGAAATCACCGGCAACGACGTCCTGGAACGGCTGCGGACGATTCGCGGCCCGGACATGGAAGGCAACATTGTCGATATGGGCCTCGTCTCCGACGTGTTCATCTCCGACGGCAAGSCCTATTTCTCCATCACCGTGCCGGCCGATCGGGCCAAGGAACTCGAGCCGCTGCGGCTCGCCGCAGAGCGGGTGGTCAAGGAAATGCCCGGCATGAGTGGCGCCTTCGCGGCCCTGACAGCTGACAAAAAGGCGGGCACTGCCGGCCAGCCGGTGGCTCGGCCGCAGCCGGCGCCGCCGCAGGGGCGTCCCCAGCATGCGCATCCCCATCCCGCCCGCGGTCCCGGCAATGCACAGCCGCCGAAGCCCGGCATTCCCGGCGTCAAGCACATCATTGCCGTGGCCTCCGGCAAGGGTGGCGTCGGCAAGTCGACGACGGCGATCAATATCGCGCTGGGGCTCAACGCGCTCGGCCACAAGGCCGCTATTCTCGACGCCGACATTTATGGTCCGTCGATACCGCGACTGATGCATCTTTCCGGCCGGCCGCAGCAGATCGACGGCAAGCTGATCAAGCCGATGGAGAATTATGGCCTGAAGGCCATGTCGATGGGTTTCCTCGTCGACGAGGACGTGGCGATGATCTGGCGCGGGCCGATGATCCAGTCCGCACTGCTGCAGATGCTGCGCGAGGTTGCCTGGGGCGATCTCGACGTGCTGGTGGTCGATATGCCCCCCGGCACCGGCGATGCGCAGCTCACCATGGCACAGCAAGTGCCGCTCTCGGGCGCCGTGATCGTATCGACGCCACAGGATCTGGCACTGATTGATGCCCGCAAGGCGATCACCATGTTCAAGAAGGTGGAAATCCCACTTCTTGGCCTGGTCGAGAATATGAGCCATTTCGTCTGTCCGGTTTGCGGCACCAGCCATGATATCTTCGGCCATGGCGGTGCACGGCACGAGGCGGAAAAGATCGGTGTGCCATTTTTGGGCGAAGTGCCGCTCGCCATGACCATCCGCGAGACATCCGATGCGGGCACCCCGGTCGTCGTCTCTGCGCCTGATGGGCCGCATGCCAAAGTCTACAAGGATATCGCCGCAGGGATTGCCACACAGTTGTTCGATAGCGGCAAGGCGCCGCGTGTCGCGCCCTCGATCGTGTTCGAATAATGGACAGGGGCTTTTGCGGCGGCATGCAGACCAGAGCGCTTTTTGCACTGCCATAATCTTTTCTTGATTATTAACGCGTTTTGCGCGATATGACCCGCCATGCCTGACAATTCGAAACATGCCCGTCGTGACACACCATCGCTGTCTCGCGGGCTCAGCAGAGGCTGATTATGATCTCCTGTGGAGCATTGGCCTGATGATCAWCGCTTACCGTTCCAACGGTGAAGCGGTCCCGCTTTCGCTCGATCATCGGCTTGCGGCACTGCCTCCGGATATCGTTTGGCTCGATCTCAACTGCCCGACGCGCGACGAGGATCATTACGCCGAGGCACTGACCGGCATCGAGGTGCCCACGCGGCAGGATCTTAAGGATATCGAGCCGTCGAGCCGCCTCTATACGGAAGGCAAGGCGACCTATCTCACAGGTTCCGTTATTGCCCACGCCGACACCGGCATACCTGTCCTAAGCGACATCGCCTTCGTTCTGACGGATGCGGTGCTTGTCACCGTCCGTTACGAGGATCCCAAGGCATTCAAGCTTTTCTCCGCCGCGATGTGCCGCGTTCCCGGTGGTGTGTCCACGGCACATGCCGTGCTCACCAAGCTGCTCGAGACGATCACCGACCGCACCGCTGAAGTGCTCGAACATGCCGAGGTCAAGGGTGACAAGCTGCTCAAACAGATCTTTCCGACTGACGAGGCTGAAAAGAAGCGCCGTCCGCCAAAATTCCTCGAAGACCTGCTGACCGAGATCGCCATGCACCATCGGCTGATCTCCAAGGCCCGCGACAGCCTGGCATCGCTGTCGCGCGTGCTCACCTATCTCTACACCGTGCCGGTCATCCAGGCCGACCCCGAAGCCAAGGAACTCTGTCGCTCGACCTCCCGCGACATTCAGTCGCTGTCGGAGCATGCGGCCTTCATCTCCGGCAACATCACATTCCTGCTGGACGCATCGCTCGGGCTGATCAATGTCGAGCAGAACGCCATCATCAAGATATTCTCAATCGCTTCAGTGGTATTCCTGCCGCCCACGCTCGTGGCCTCCATCTATGGCATGAACTTCAAGTTCATGCCCGAACTTGAATGGATGTTCGGCTATCCGTCATCAATTCTGTTGATGATTGTGTCGGCCGTCATTCCGTTCTTTTTCTTTCGTTGGAAAGGCTGGCTTTGAGTCAGAAAGACACCATGTCCGAACAGGCACTGCACTCTGGTAGCCACAGCGGCCCCATGTCGGCGCGAAAACTGATCGCCCTGACCCTCGGTTCGGTCGGTGTCGTCTATGGCGACATCGGCACCAGCCCGCTCTATGCTTTTCGTGAATCGCTCCGGCCGGTCTCCTTTGACGGCGTCGACCGTTTCGAGATTATCGGGCTGATTTCACTGTTCTTCTGGGCGCTGACCATCATCGTCACGCTCAAATATGTCATTTTTCTGCTGAAAGCGGACAACGATGGCGAAGGCGGCACCCTGGCGCTCTTGTCCCTCGTCATCAAGGCGGTCAGCGAGCGACGCGCTGGCATCCTGCTGGTGATCGGCATTTTCGGCGCCTCGCTGTTCCTCGGTGATTCGATGATCACGCCGGCGCTGTCGGTGCTCTCGGCGGTGGAAGGTTTGAAAATCGTCGCACCCGGCCTGCAGCAATATGTCGTGCCGATCTCGGTCGTTATCCTGGTGATCCTGTTTGCCGTGCAATCGCGCGGGACGGGCGCCGTGTCGATCTTCTTCGGACCGATCATGGCGGTTTGGTTCCTCAGCATGGCCGCGGTCGGCATCTATCACATTTCCGACGATCTGAGCATTCTGGAGGCGTTCAATCCCTATTTCGCCGTCTGGTTCCTGGGCAAGAGCGGCTTGCTCGGCTTCATCGTTCTGGGCTCGGTGTTCCTGGCCGTCACCGGTGCCGAAGCGCTCTATGCCGACCTTGGCCATTTCGGCCGCGCGCCGATCCGGCTTGCCTGGTTCTGTCTGATCTTTCCGTCGCTGATCCTGAACTATCTGGGGCAGGGCGCCTATGTGCTGCAGCATCCGGAAGGGCTGTCGGATCCGTTCTTCCTGATGTTCCCAGGGTGGACACGGGTGGCCGCGGTGATCCTGGCAACGGTCGCCACCGTCATCGCCAGCCAGGCGGTGATCACCGGCGCCTTCTCGCTGACGCGACAGGCGATCCATCTCGGCTTCCTGCCGCGCATGGAAATCTATCATACCTCCGAATCCAATACCGGCCAGATCTACCTGCCGGCGGTCAACACGGTCCTGCTGTTCGGCGTCATGGCGCTGGTGCTGATGTTCCGCTCGTCTGAATCGCTGGCTGTCGCCTACGGCATTGCGGTCACCGGCGACATGGTGGTCTCGACCATCCTGCTTTACAATTTCGTCCGCATCTTCTGGAAATGGAGCCGGCCTCAGGCACTGCTGGTGATCGCGCCGCTGTTCTCAATCGAGTCGGTTTTCCTTGGTTCGAATCTCAGCAAGCTGCATCATGGCGGCTACGTGCCGGTGCTGATCGCCTCCTGCTTTATCGTCATCATGTGGACCTGGCGGCGCGGCACGCGCATCCTGTTCGACAAGAGCCGGCGGACGCATATCCCGCTCTCCAGCTTCATCAAGTCACTGGAGAAGAAGAGCGAGCATGGACCGATCGAAGTGCCGGGCACCGCGATCTTCCTGACCTCGGATCCCAGTTCGACGCCGGCGGCGCTGCTGCATAACCTCAAGCACAACCATGTCATCCACAGCCAGAACATCATCCTGACGATCAGGACGCAGAACCGGCCGCGCGTGCCGATCGAGGACCGTGGCCGGATCGAGCGCCTGTCGGAGCATTTCCAACTGCTGGAGCTGAATTTCGGCTTCCAGGAGACGCAGAACGTGTCGCAGGCGCTGGCCCATCTCAGGAAGACTGGCCTGAAGTTCGACATCATGTCGACGTCGTTCTATCTCGGCCGGCGCAAGCTTATACCGGACGCCAATTCCGGCATGCCGGGTTGGCAGGATCGCCTGTTCATCGCGCTTGCGACGGCAGCAACCGATCCTTCGGACTATTTCCGCCTGCCGGCCAATCGCGTCGTCGAACTCGGTGCGCATGTGACGGTGTGATCCGCCGATTTGCAGCCAGAGCTGCGCCGGACAAAGCGCTGCGCGACCGCCTTGACGAAGCGCTTCGCCGGCCATCATCGCTGGCTTGCAGCTATATCCGGCTTTGCCGTCACACCTGAGATGGATGCAACCGCATCGTCGACGCTGTAGCGGCTGCGCGCGACGATCGCATCGGCCTTGGCTGCCGACAGCAGGTCCCGAACCCTGTCGTGCATGCGAGCGTAGACCACCTGAACGCCGGTCCGCGTGATCGCAGTGTCGAATTCGACGATCGCATCGAGCGCCGTCGTATCGATCTCGAACGTCTCTTCCAGGCTGATCACGATCGCATGATTGACAGGTTCCGCACGGGCCATCGAAGCGATCCGGCCCAGCATTGCCTCGGCATTGCCGAAGAAAAGCGGCTGCGAGGGCCGCCAGATCGCGATGCCGGCAATTTCGTGCGCATCGTCATGCCGCTCGATGTCAACGAAGGCGTGGCTCGAGGCGAGCTGCCCGAGCCGGGCAACATGCGCTACCGCAAGCCGGCGAATGAAGATCGCGAAAGACAAAAGCACGGCGATCAGCAGTCCATCGAGGATTCCGAGGAGGAGAACGCTCGCCGTGGCGGCAAGTGCGACATACTGGTCCTGGCCGAGCCGCCAGAGCCGGTAGAGCGGCGCGGGATTGAGCGCGTGCATCAGCGCCGCGATCACGACGGCAGCCAATACCGGTTCCGGCAGCCGCGCCACCAGCCCGCCAGCCGACAGCACGAGAAGCGCCAGCGCCACAGCCGCCACGACCGCAGCCCAGCGGCTCTCGGTCCCCGCCGCTTCGCTCGCCGCACCTCCGGAAAAGCCCGCACCGACCGGCATGCCCTGGACGAGCGCACTCGCCAGGTTGGCAGCGCCGAGCGCGCCGAGTTCCCGATTCGGCTGCACGGCATCGCCGTGCCTGAGCGCCAGCGAACGGATCGTTCCCCAGGATTCCGCCAGCAGGATCAGCACGAGAGGAAAGGCATAGGGCAGGAGCCGGATCGTCTCGGTAAGCCCGCTTGCCGGAATTTGCGGCAGCGACAAGGTCAGGGGAATGGCGCCGACCACTGCAACGCCGTGCGACGGCAGATCGAGAAACCACGATGCGCCAATGCCGCCGCCAAGGGTGAGGAAGGAACCGGGCACGGCGCGCCAGCGCTTCAGCACGAGCAAAGCCGCAAGCGCCACTACGCCCGTGGCTAGGCTGACCGGATGCCATTGTCGTGCACCAGCGAGCAGATGATAGACAAAATCGAAGATATTGCCGCCTGGCACCGCAACGCCGGTCATCAGCGGTAGCTGGTGGAGAACGATGGTGATCGCCAGGCCAAAAGCGAAGCCGCCCAGCACCGGCCGTGAGATCAGCGCCGCCAGCGCACCCAGTTGCAGCAACGACATCACCAGGAAAATGAGGCCGACCGCGGCGATCAGCACGGTCACCAGAAAGAATCTGTCGGCGGCTGGCGTCTGTAGCGCTATGAGGCTGGCGGCGAGGACTGCCGCCGACGAGGATGTCGGGCTGACAACGGCGAACCGGCTGCGGCCGAAAATGGCGTAGACGAGGCAGCCGACCACTGCCGCCAACAGCGCCCGCTCCGGCGGCAGGCCGGCAATGCCGGAATAGGCGACGGCCTCGGGCAACATCAACCCGGCGACCGATATCCCTGCGACAATATCCGCTCTGTTCAATCCGCCCTCCGCCGGCGCGCCGAATAGGCCAACAATTATAAAGGCTTCGTTAAAAAAGAACAGGTGCCTGGAGAGGCCCGCTACCATATATTGATTTCACGGAGAGGTGATCGATTTCATTAGAACTTCAAAATTCAGCCATTTTTTCCAACCTATTCAAAACCGCGGGAGCGGCGGAAGCGGTCGCGCAGGCGGATCGGCGGATGAAGACGGGGTGTCTCGGGATGCGACAGTATCGCAATGGAAATGCATATTCGGCTTTTCTGATTAAACGCCTATTAACCATATCGGCGCATGGTTAACGCAACGTTTTCCGGGGCGTGCCGGCAAGGCCTTCCGGGAATCTCCATCTTCGTCTTTCTGGAGTTGCGTTTTCGTGTCGAAGCGTAAACAGGCGCCCCGGCGCAAGGGAATGAAAATTGCCAATTGGACGGCGCCCGCAGTGTTTGCCTTGAGCGGCCTGTTCGCACTGCCTTCCGCCCCTGCCGACGCCGACGTGGCGTCGCTGCTCTCGACCAGGGCGAGCGACACGGCCAGTTGGCGGGCCTATATGGTCAACGCGCCGGCCGGCTCGATCCACAATGAGGAACTTGTCTTCAAGAATGTCGACAGGGCTTCTTTCGATCCCGCTTCTCGCGGTCTCGTTCTTCCGGATGGCAAGCTCGTCGCACTCTCGCCCGACGAGAAACCCGTGCCCGCGACCCCGGACGAGGATCGTGTCACCCGAAATCTGAAGAAGGGCCGGCTGATTGCCGTCGACCGCATCGTGCCGCCCAAGGATTTCACCGCGGGCAGCATCCTCGACCGGCGTGCCAGCCTCTACGGCCCGGCCTTCTCGCCGCAAACCACCACAGTCTTCGCGATACCGAAACTGTCGCAGAAGCAGGTCGAGGTTGCCTTCTCCTTCCGCGAGATCAGGCCCACCGCCAGGGATTATGGCGTGCCGGTCATGCTGGCGGACCTGGTGACGAGCGATACGGCCGACAGCCTTGCTGCGGCCTATGCCAATCCCGATGCGGCAAGCGATGATCCGTCCCCCTTCGACTCCATCCTGACCGCGAAGAAGCCGGATCGCTTCGTGCCGAAGATCAAGGAAAACGATCATCCCTGGGCGGCCAATGTACTGCCGGAGAGCGTATTCTCCGCGCCGGAACAGAAATGTCTTGCCAACGCCATCTATTTCGAATCTGCCAACGAGCCGCTGAAAGGCCAGGCGGCAGTGGCGCAGGTGGTGTTGAATCGGGTCCGTAATCCGACGTTCCCGAAGTCGATCTGCGGTGTCGTCTATCAGAACCAGGACTGGACCAATGCCTGCCAGTTCTCTTTCGCCTGCGACCATATCCCTGATATCGTCTGGTCGCATACCAAGTACAAGATCGCGCAGGAAATCGCACTTGCCGTCACGGCGGGCAAGATCTACCTGCCGGAGATCGGCGATTCGACCCACTACCACGCGGCCTATGTCCGTCCGAACTGGGCACATACCATGATCCGCGTCGACCGCATCGGGCTGCACATCTTCTACCGCACCCGCTATGGCGGCTGGAGCTGATGGCTTACAGTGGCAAAATTCCCGCAGCCGCAGACGGAATCGCCGCGGTCTGAACGGGAAAAACGCTTCCTTGCGTTAACGCACTGATTTCACAGCGTAAAAATGCGTGAATTCTAGGCCGTCCTTGCCTTGACTATCCGAAAGCCTGAAACTATGTTGCAGCCGGCTTGGAGGCGGGGGTCTGTCAAGCTTTCCGATCGAGGCCCTACCGGCCTTGCATCTCTGAAATGACTGGGTTAAGGCCTGTTTTTCAGAGGAGTAAGGGATGGAGACGGACCCCAAGGACAGTCTGGAAGAACGCAAGCGGCAGCTCGAAAGCAAGCTGGCGCAGGCGCGACAAGGCGACGATGGCAACGACAAAGCCGCCAATGATGGCCGGACTGGCTATTCGCAGGCGCTGAAGCTGTCATCGGAATTTGTCGCTGCCGTGATCGTCGGTGCGATGATCGGCTATCTTCTCGATCTGGTCCTACCCACCAAGCCGTGGGGGTTGATCGTTTTTCTTCTCCTTGGATTTTGTGCGGGCATCTTGAATGTCCTGAGAACGGCAGGGGTCGTGAATTCCCCTCATCCGGTCGACAGGATTGGCGAGCACCGCGAGAAGAACGGCAAGCGTTGAGCTGCATCCGCGGTTTGGCGAACAGGATAAATGAGAGAGAGCGCACGTGGCGAGCCCTGACAAGGTAGATCCGATCCACCAGTTCCACATCAACACGATCGTGCCGCTGGGCAAGTTCGACTTCACCAATTCGTCGCTGTTCATGGTGATCGTCGTCGTCGTGGGTGTTAGCTTTCTGATGTGGGCATCTTCTGCCAAGGCGGTCATTCCCGGCCGTGCGCAGTCGCTCGCGGAATTGTCCTACGAATTCATCGCCAAAATGCTGAAGGACAGTGCCGGCAGCCAGGGCATGAAGTTCTTTCCGCTGGTCTTTTCGCTGTTCATGTTCGTTCTGTTGTCGAACCTCTTTGGCCTGGTGCCTGGCTTCTACACGGTGACGAGCCAGATCATCGTCACCTTTGCATTGGCGCTTCTCGTCATCCTGACGGTGGTGATTTACGGTATCTGGAAGCATGGTTTCCATTTCTTCGGCTTGTTCGTGCCGTCGGGCGTGCCTGCCGTGCTGATCCCGCTGGTAAGCGCGATTGAGATAATCTCCTTTCTCTCGCGTCCGATCAGCCTTTCCGTCCGTCTTTTCGCCAACATGCTGGCCGGTCACATCACCCTGAAAGTGTTTGCCGGCTTCGTCTTCACGCTCGGTCTGCTCGGTCCGGTCGGCTATGTCGGCGCGATCCTGCCGCTTGCCATGACCGTGGCGCTGACGGCGCTGGAATTCCTGGTCGCCTTCCTGCAGGCCTACGTGTTTGCCGTTCTGACCTGCATGTATCTGAACGACGCCCTGCATCCGGGACACTAATCAAAAGAAACCGGCTGGCGAAGACGCCCGCCACGCAATAGTCGCAACAACTGACACTAAAGGAGTTCAAAATGGACGTGGAAGCAGCAAAGCTAATCGGTGCAGGTATCGCTTGCCTGGGCATGGGTGGTGCAGCTATCGGTCTCGGCAGCATTTTCGGCAACTACCTGGCTGGCGCTCTTCGCAATCCGTCTGCCGCTGATGGCCAGTTCGGCCGCCTGATCTTCGGCTTCGCCGTTACGGAAGCTCTGGGCATCTTCTCGCTCCTCGTCGCGCTGCTCGCCCTCTTCAAGTAATTGGCGCTTAAAGCACCGGGTCACGGGAGCAATCTCGTGACCTGTTTTGATGCCATATCCTTGCCTGGAGGTAGGAATGTTTGTGACGACAGCCTATGCTCTGTCGGCCACGGCCGCCGAAACGGACGCGACCAAGCCCGCCGCCACCGCGACGAACACCGAAAAAGGTGTGCCGCCGAAGGTGGAGCATGAGGCGTTTCCGCCATTCGATCCCAGCCATTTTCCGTCGCAGCTGCTCTGGCTCGCGATCACATTTGGTATTTTCTATTATCTCGTCTCGAAGATGATCTCGCCACGCATCGGCGGCATCATTGCTGCCCGTGAGGGCCGCATCGCCGGTGACCTCGCCGAGGCCAAGCGGATGAAGGACGAGGCCGACGCTGCCGTCGCCAAGTACGAGGCCGAACTTGCCGAGGCTCGCTCCAAGGCGCAGGCGATCGCTCGCGAAGCCGGCGACGAAGCCAAGGGCAAAGCCGACGCAGAGCGCACCAAGCTCGAAAGCGAGCTTTCCAAGAAGATTTCCGAGGCTGAAGCCAGCATCGCCGAGATCAAGAACCGGGCGTTGGGCGAGGTAAACACGGTTGCCGAAGACACGGCTGCCGAGATCGTCGAAGCGCTTGCCGGCATATCCGTAAACAAGGCCGATGCCGCTTCCGCGGTCGCGGCTGCCAAGGGCTGATCGGGAGGTTCGTCATGGATGCAACTTTATGGGCCCAGACCTGGGCACAAGTCGCCCTGGTGATTTTTCTCGGCGTCGTGATCTACCTCAAGGTTCCAGGCATGATCGCCAAGAGCCTCGATGCACGTGCCGCTAAGATCGCCGATGAGCTCGATTCCGCCAAGAGACTGCGTGAAGAAGCCCAGTCGCTTCTGGCGGAATACCAGAAGAAGCGCAAGGAAGCCGAAGCGGAAGCTGCCGAGATCGTCGCTGTCGCCAAGCGTGAGGCCGAAGCGCTGGCCGAAGAGGCCAAGCAGAAGACGGCCGACTATGTCGCCCGCCGCACTGCGCTCTCCGAGCAGAAGATCAAGCAGGCCGAGCACGAAGCGATCACCGCTGTCCGCTCGGCTGCCGTCGACCTGGCCGTCGCCGCCGCTGAAAAGCTGATGGCGAGCAAGCTGGACGAAAATACGTCAAATGGCCTGTTCGACAAGGCCGTCGGCGAAGTCAAGGCGCGCCTCAACTAAGCGCAAGCGGACAACTGCCAGCACATTTTAAAACCCGCCTCGTCACCGAGGCGGGTTTTTCATTTCTTGCGGCATTCGATCTCGCGATAGAATGACAGGACATGCGAGGCCTCTGGCCAGCGCTCCCGGTAGATCAGCTTGTCGAGCGGGATTTTCTCCCGCCAGCCCTTCACCGCCAGTTCCGGTGAGGTATAGAGCTGTTCGACATAGCCGACGCAGAGATAGGCGATGATCTCGACGCTTTCGGGAATGCCGAGATGCGTCTTCAGCCGGTCATGGTCGAAAATGCTGACCCAGCCGACGCCGACGCCTTCCGCACGCGCGGCAAGCCAGAAATTCTGTACGGCGCAGACGGTGCTATAGAGGTCCATGTTGGGGTTATGCGTTCGCCCGAGGACAAAGTCGCCACCGCGCTTACGGTCGCAGGTGATGCAGAGATTGACCGGCGCCTTCAATATGCCTTCGAGCTTCAGCGACATATACCGGCGCTTCTGCTCGCCCTCCAGGCGATCGGAGGCTTCGAGATTGGCATCATGGAAGATGCGATGGACAGCCCGCCGATTCTCTTCGTCGCGGATGACCATGAAGTTCCACGGCTGCATATAGCCCACCGACGGTGCGGCATGGGCCGCTGTCAGCAGGCGATGAAGAACATCGTCCGGCACCGGATCGGGCAGGAATTCATTGCGCACGTCGCGGCGCGAATGAATGGCGCGGTAGACCGCTGCGGTCTCGGATTCGGAAAACGGACCGGCCGCCGCAAGGTGGCGAGAAATGGAGGCGTGCATCGTCAATCCCCGACGGAATGCCTTCTCAGCTGGCGCCGTCCGCGCGCCCGCGTCTATCATGTCCGGCCGGTCTTCTGGCTTGGGATCATCTGGCGCTGCAGCCTTCCCGGTTTCCCAGTGGCATCAGGCAAAAGCCCGGCAGCCCATCCCCCTTACAGCGTTGGGCACGCGCCGGCATCACACCGGCTTCCCGATTCTCCCATATTCTGGGCACCGGACACACTTGTTTAAGCAGAAGCGGTGAGGGGAGGCAAGCGGTACGCCGACCTCGAATGCCGCAATCAATCCTTCCGCAGCGGGCGGAATGTCATCCTGTGGATGGCGCAGGGGCCAAGCTCGACAATGGCATTGCGATGGAACTCTGTCGCGTAGCCGGCATGGAATTCAAAGCCATAACCCGGATAGCGGCGGCCTGCCGCGACCATCATCCGGTCGCGTGTCACCTTGGCAACGATGGACGCCGCGGCAATCGACAGGGACCGTGCATCGCCGGAAACGATCGCCTTGCCGGGGCAGGGCAGGCCGGGCGCTACGTCGCGGCCGTCGATGATGGCAAAATGCGGACGGCTATGCAGCGAATGCGCCGCACGGCGCATGGCTTCGAGGCTTGCCCGCAGGATATTTATCCTATCGATTTCTGGCGCTGAGACGGACGAGATTGCCACGTCGAGCGCACTGGCAAGAATGAGCTCGTAGAGCGCTTCGCGCCGCTCCGCCGTCAATTGCTTGGAGTCGTTAAGGCCATCAGGGATATTGTCGGGGTCAAGCACCACGGCACTTGCGACCACCGGACCGGCCAAGGGGCCGCGGCCGACTTCATCGATGCCGGCCACCAGCCGGTAGCCGTCGCGCATCAATCCCTGCTCGAACCGGAACGTTGGAGCCGGCTCGATTTCCTCCAGGGGCAGGGAATCGGCGAGAAGTCTCATGCGGGTTCAAATGACACTTCCACCGATTCCCCGCAAGTCCCGGAACGAGGGCGGCGTTCCTAGGACTGGGTGCGCAGGCCGGCGGGACAGGGATTGCCGGCGGCGCGGAATTCAGTGCCTCGGCCTGATGCGGGCAGGGTGCGAGTGAGACACTGAAGTTTTCGCCGATCCGGTACGGCAGGCGGGCCGCCCCGGATCGACCAAGACATGCACAAACAAAGACCTAAAGCAGGCTGAGCTGTACGCCCGCACCGCTCGGCGGCACGAAAAGCTCCGTGTTCAGCGGCATGCTGCGCGTCCTGCGAATGCCGAGCTTCTTGGCTGCCAGCTCGAATCGGCGGCTGATCTGCCAGGCATAGGGGCCTTCGCCCTTCATCCGCTTGCCGAATTCCGCATCGTAATCCTTGCCGCCGCGCATCGAGCGGATCAGGCTCATCACGTGCCGGTAGCGGTCCGGATAATTCCTGAGCAGCCAGTCGCGGAATAGTGGGCTGACTTCGAGCGGCAGGCGCAGCAGCACATAGCTTGCCTCCTTGGCGCCGGCAGCAGCGCCTGAATCGAGGATGCGCTCCAACTCGTGATCGTTCAGCGCAGGGATCATCGGCGCTGCCATCACTGCCGTCGTCACGCCAGCCTCGGTCAGCGCCCGGATTGCCTCCAGCCGCCTCGACGGGGTCGAAGCGCGCGGTTCCATCAGCCGTGCCAGCCGCCGGTCGAGCGTCGTCACCGAAATCCCGACTCGTGCCAGGCCGCGCTCCGCCATTTTGGCGATGATGTCGATATCGCGCATGACTAGCGCCGACTTGGTGACGATCGATACCGGATGATTCGCCGCATTCAGCACTTCGAGGATCTGGCGCATGATCCGCCATTCCTTCTCGATCGGCTGGTAAGGGTCGGTATTGGTGCCGATGGCAATGGCTTTCGGCTTGTAGCCGGGCTTTGAGAGTTCGCGTTCGAGAAGTTTTGCCGCATCCGGCTTGGCAAACAGCTTGCTTTCGAAGTCGAGCCCCGGCGACAGGCCCATATAGGCATGCGTCGGCCGCGCAAAGCAGTAGACACAGCCATGTTCGCAGCCACGATAGGGGTTGATCGAACGGTCGAACGGAATGTCCGGGCTTTCGTTGCGGGTGATGATCGCGCGCGGCTTTTCCACCTGCACTTCGGTCTTGAACGGCTCCAGCGTTTCGATTGTCTGCCAGCCGTCATCGAGCACTTCGCGCTCCTGCGGCTCGAAGCGGCCGGACGGGTTGATGCCGGCGCCACGACCGCGACGGCGGTCAATATCAATGCGCAGACCGCTTTCCTTCAGCAAACCATCGGCAAGCTCTGCCGTGTTGGCAGGCGCGAATGCGGCCTGCCTCGAAAGAGACAGATTGATCATTGGGCAACTCCTGCGAGGCGACTCTCTGCCCCGTCATGATTATTTTCCTATCTTCAAAACGAGAACAATGCAAGAACAAATTTGCCGACTGGCATTTTCAGGGCTGTTGTAATAACGATTGACCATGCTGACTGTTTTGCTGGAATGCCGGGATAACGAGCCGGAATTGGCGCATACGCTGGCGGTGCTGGTGTCGGGCGCGGTGGATGGATTGGTGAGCGACGTGATCGTGCTCGACCATGGTTCACGCGACGGTTCCGCGCGCGTTGCCGACGCCGCGGGCTGCAAATTCTTCGACACCTGGACGCTCGACGAGACGATCCGCAATGCGCGCGGCGATTGGCTGATGCTCTTGGAGCCTGGCGCGCGGCCGCAAAGCGGCTGGATCGAGGAAATCCTCGAATATGCTTCACTCGCGAAGGCGCCGGCACGCTTTTCGCCGTCACGCCGATTCCGCCGGCCGTTCTTCAAACGGTGGCGGCGCAAGGGCGAACTGGAACTCGGCCTGGTACTGCCCAAGCGTCAGGCCAGCGCACTCGTGCAGCCCGGCATGGACCTCAAAGGGCTTGCCAAGGCCTCTGCCGCTAAGACGTTGCGGTCGGAACTGATCCCAGCCTGGGTGCTGCGCGAGCGCCGTTAGGCGGCGGCATCCACGGAGAGTTGGATGCCCTGATAGCGCTGTAGCGTGGCAAGCACCTTGAACAACTGATCTGCACGCGGATTGCCGGCCTTGCCGAACATCCGCATCAGGCCTCTCTCGGAAATGCCTGTTCGTTCCGACAGTTCGCGGAAGCCGATCGTCGCTTCGATATAATCGTGCAGCACGCTTTTTGCCGTCGGCAGGTCGTCGCCGAGCAGCACTTCCACGGCCTCCGAAAGCAGCGCGAAGCGGAAGGCATGGTCCGATTGCAGGCGGGCTCTGATATTCTTTTTGAAGTCTTTTGGGAGAGCCATCTTCGGCATCCTGATCACTATTTGAGTACACTCGGATATATAGGGGCGAGTTCGTCGCAATCACGGCGACGCGATCAAATAAATTCTCATTTTCGTGAAATATGATGAATGCCGGGCCAGGCGTGGCCAATGAGCCACACCGCCGAGGCGGAAATGGCATTTCGTTATCAAATGGTTAACGGGCTTCGGCATTTCTCGGAAGGCGGCCAATTCCTCGGCATATCCTGATCCGGATCGCGACATGCCCGCCGATGAAGGTTCCCCTCCGGCAAGGCATGTCATCTCATTGTGCGTCTGCCTTTTGGTCTGTCACCGAATGACGGAAGATCTGGCTCAGAACGAGAAGTCGCTGACATTGAGGTCGCCGACCAGGGTATGCTGGAGGGTCAGCGTATCGGTACCCATGTGGATCACCAGATCGCCATTGGACGCGCTCACGTGGTTGTTGACCAGGTCGTTGAAGTCACTGATGGCATTTTGACCTGTCAGGTCGATATGGTCTGTTCCAGCCTTGAAGTCTGTAATTGTGTCTTGACCGTCATGCGTCGCGAAAACGAAGACGTCCTTGCCCGATCCGCCTACCAGGAGATCGTTGCCTTGGCCGCCATCAAGGGTGTCGCTGCCGGCCATGCCCATCAACGTGTTGTCGCCGTGATTGCCGGTGAGCGCATTGGCGCTCTTTGTGCCTGTTCCGTCAATACTGGCATTGCCGAGCAGGATCAGATTTTCGACATTGGCCGTCAGCGTGTAAGTCACCGTCGATTTGACCGTGTCGGTGCCGCCACCGGCATCTTCCTGAAGATGCACCTTGGCATCATCGGTAATCAGCGTGTCGTTGCCCTTCTGACCGTAGATATCATGATCGACCTTGCCGCCACGATTGTCGAAGGTGTCGTCCCCTTCGCCCATATAGATCAAGCCCTTCATCTGGCCGTGGTTGGTCACCGTGTCATCGCCGTAGCTGCCGGAGAATGCCCATGCTCCTTTCAACAAGCCATCATTGGTCAGGGTCGACGTCGTATGATACGAACCATCGAACTGAACGGCGGCACTTTGCGATGTGATGCGGCCACCCGCTTCATTGACAACGCTGACATCACCAAGGCCGCCGGCCGAGATGCCATTCTGGCCGCCCGAGATGTGCCCGAAATTGGTCACCGTCTGCTGGACGCTTTGCAGCCACACGCCGTAGTTTGAGCCATCGATGGTGCCATGGTTGGTGAGTTGTTGATTGCCAAAGCCCAGCTCAACGCCGACGCCGGCCTCGACAACCCCGGTCGAGGTGATCTTGACGTCGCAGCCGCTCGGGTCAGAGTTCACGGCGGTATCGGTATTGCCGTCTCCGCCGGTTACGTGTCCTTTTATGATGAGATGGCTATTTGAAACGCCATCCTGGTAAAACAGCGCATCCGGACTATCCGTTGTGATCGATGCCCCTTGTTCCAGAATGTAAGTGGTATTCGAGGCGGTCATTTTGTAGGCAGACGTGAGCTTGCCGTCGATTGAGATGATGAGTGGAATGACCTTCACCATGGAGCCGGTTTCCTTGTAGCGACATTTTCTGCTGGATAGAACGTTTCAGCGAGATACTTCGAGTGAAGCCGTTGTTCATTTTGTTTCAGCGGGAAATTTCGCAAAAGCAACTACAGGCGTCCGGCTGTCCTATGCTTTTGAAGCACCAAGATCGGTAGCAATTCTCTACGACAGGCCAAGCGCCCACCCACAGAGTGATGGGAGCAAAGCGACGCATTTTCCGACGCGCGGACGATGACATGCGGGCCCCGGCTCAACATGCAGGGAAAGCCGGGGATTATCTCATTCAAGTGGGCGGAAGACCTATCCAGCGATCTTGGAGAAATCCGCAACCGTGCCGGTGGCACTGCGAATCGCGGCAAGCAGTGCGAGCCGATTGGCGCGGATCTCCGGGTTCTCGTCGTTGACCAGCACGGTGTCGAAGAACGTGTCGACCGGGCTGCGCAGCTTTGACAACGCTTCCATGGCGCCTTCGAAGTTTTCGCGAGCGACAGTTTCCGCAGCCCCTTGAGAGGCCGTCACGATTGCCGAGTGCAGCGCCCGTTCGGCTGGAAGCGTCAGCAATTGCAGGTCGATGCGATCGGCGATCGCCGTGCCCTTCTTTTCCTCTGCCGCCAGCAACTGCGTGGCACGTTTGGTCCCGGCCAGAAGATTGGTGCCGTCCTCGGAGGTGAGGAAGGTCGACAGCGCTTCGGCGCGGCGGACGATGGTCAGAAGATCATCGGCATCTTCGGTCAGAACGGCGTCGACGATATCGTGGCGGCGGCCGGCGTCGCGGAGATAGACCTTCAGTCGGTCATGGAAGAAGGAGAGGAGGTCTCGATCCTCGGCTATGGTCAGCAACGGTAACCGGATGCCGTTCTCAAGAAGAATGCGGATCACGCCCAGCACTGCGCGGCGCAGCGCATAGGGGTCTTTCGAACCTGTCGGCTTCTCGTCGATCGCCCAGAAGCCAACCAGCGTATCCAGCTTGTCGGCCAGTGCCACCGTGATAGCGACCGGATCGGTTGGAATGCGATCCGAGGGGCCTTGCGGCTTGTAATGGTCCTCGATCGCTGCCGCGACAGATGAATCCTCGCCTTGCAGTACCGCATATTTTCGGCCCATCAGGCCTTGCAGTTCCGGGAATTCGCCGACTGCCTCGGTCCGAAGATCGGCCTTGGCGAGCACCACGGCGCGGTCGACCTTGATCGGGTCGGCCTTGGTGACTTTCGCCAGTTCCGACGCCAGTGCCCGAATGCGCTCCACCCGATCACCCTGCGTGCCGAGCTTGGCATGGAAGGTGACGTTGAGGTGATCCAGCTTGGCCATGCGCTGATCAAGCGGCTTCTTGAGATCAAGGCCGAACTTGGCGGCAGATGCGGTCAGCGTGTCGAGGTCGGGCATGTCGCCCTGGTCGCGCCTGTAGAAATGCAGCGCATCGGAGAGACGGGCGCGCACGACCTTGCCATTGCCGTGAATGATCTCGGCACCGCCATCCTTTGCCTCGATATTGGAGACGAGGATGAAATGGTTGGAGAGCGCGTCGCTGCCGTTGCGGCGGGTGACGAAGCACTTTTGGTTGGTCTTGATCGTCAGCCGGATGATTTCCTGCGGAATCTTTAGGAAATCCTCCTCGAAAGAACCCATCAGCACATGCGGATATTCGACCAGGCCCGAGACTTCCTCCAGCAGTGCYTCGTCCTCGACCAGATCAAGACCCGAGGCGAAGGTGACGTTCTTGGCGTCCTGCAGGATGATCTGCTTGCGGCGCTCAGCGTCGAGGATGACCCTGGCCTTTTCCAGGCTCGACACATAATCGGAGAAGCGCTTGACGGTGATCGGCTCAGGCGCATGGAAGCGATGGCCGTAGGTGATGTTGGAGGCGACGATGCCATCGACTTCGAACGGGATCACCACGGTCTCTTCGTGCTCGGAGCCGAAGGTGCAGACGATCGATTGCAGCGGACGCACCCAACGCAAGCTGCCCGGCCTGGCCGACGCCGCGCCCGAGCGCATCGATTTCGGCCAGGGAAATGCGCGGATGATCTCCGGCATCACCTCGGTGACGATCTGCTCGACCGAGCGGCCGGGTTTGGAGATCACGGCGACGTAGAATTCGCCTTTCTTCGGGTCGCTCTGCTTGATCGCCTCGTCGATCGAGGTCAGGCCGGCCGAACGGAGGAAGCCGTCGATTGCCTGTTGCGGGGCATTGACACCAGGCCCCTTTTTCTCCTCGCGCGTGTCGGCGGAGCGGGCGGTCATGCCGCGGATGTCGAGCGTCAGGCGCCGGGGTGTCCAATATTCGCGCGCGCCTTCATAGGTCAGGCCCGCATTGACAAGCGCATCCGTCACCAGCTTCTTCAGGTCGCCGGCCGCCTTGCGCTGCATGCGCGCGGGAATTTCCTCGGAGCGGAGTTCGATGAGAAGATCGGGCATGGAATGGCTTTCAGTCGGGCGAAAATCAGGGCTCGGACCTAGCAAGTTCCGGCGAGGTTGTCATCTAGAATAAGGCGCCATTTGCCTGTCATCGGACCTTTGACGGCTTAGTCGAAATCGGCAAGATCCGCCTCGTATCAACCGGCGTTTGAGCATAAATTGAGGCAACGAAAACTTTAAAGGGGACGTGCGATGAGTATCGAAGACGAAGCAAACGCAGATCACAACGAACTCGGAGAGATGTTGGTCGGCATGGCGATCAACCTCCTGGAGAAGAATGGGGAATTCTACCCCATCGCGGCCGAGATGTCAGCGGACGGCGAAGCGCGGTACGTCATTCCCAATCTGGAAGACGAGCATCCCGACAGCCAGGTCCTGATTGACTACTACATAGCATCGCTCAGAAAAGAAGCGTCGGCAGGTTCTGTGAGAGCGGCTGCTATCGCTTATGATACCTTTGACAAGCGCGATGGCGGCAAGCGGGACGCGATCGCCATCCGGCACGAGCATCGGGATGGCGAACCGCTGATCATGGTGACACCCTATCGCGTCGCGAATGGTGAAGTGGTTTTCGACGAAGGCTACATCCAGGATACGAAGCCACTGATCTTTCTGCCCGCATAGCAAGCTTCGATGTCACCATCCCCCGCCGCCACCGCCACCGCCGCCGCCACCCGACGATCCGCTCGAGGAAAAGCCGGAGGATGAATCCGATGTTGGAGCGGGCAGCGAGGCGGAAATCGTTGCTGGCAGCGACGATGAGAAACTCGATATGCGATCGCCAAACCGGTCGCTGTTGAAATTGCTGCCGCTGTACCATAGGGGCTGGTAGCTCGCGGCGGCCGCCGCGCCCGCCGCATCCAGCCAGCGTTGGAAATGCTCGGACCAGGGACGTTCGACACCGAGGGCAACCGCGAAGGGCAGGAGCGTCTCATAATGCTGGGGCGACATTTGCGGCGCGCCGGCCATGTTCATTCGCTGTCTTTCCGCCACTGTGAGATAGAGTTTCAGCCCTTCGATACCGTCGCGCAGTTCGCGCCCGAGCGGCGTCGCCGCACCCATGATCGCGCTGAAGAAGGCGGCGATCATGATCATGGCGAGACAGACGATATAGGCGACGCTGTCGTCAGGCGAGCGCGCCGCATCGACAGCCGCCCAGATCGCGGAAAGGATGATCACGACAAAGGCAAGCCAGAATGCGGTGAGCAGGATGCCGGCAAAAACGCGCGCGACGACGGAAGGCGAGGACAGCGCCGTCGCCGACAGCACAGCCGAGAAGATGGCGACAAACAGGAAGATGACGACGGGTACGACCATCAGCCCGAGCATGTCGCTGGTAAAATCGCCGATAGCAAGCACGGCGATGAAGGCGATAATGGTGAGGATGATGCCGAGCGCGATCGTGCCGGCATTGTAGCTGTGATATTTGCCGCTGTGCTCCTTGTCGATTGCCGAGCGGAAATCGCTGCCAAGTGATTGCAGCCTGGTGCCGTTGTCCTTGGTGATTGCGAAGTAACCGGTCTTCACGGCGTTGTAGATCTTGTCTTCACCAAGCGGCAACCTGTCCGCCGGCGCCTTGTCGGTGCGCTTCAGCATCACCGTTTTCGTCAGGTCCTCGAGCGTGATCAGCCCCTTGACGGCAAGGTCTATGGCAGAGGCCGAAAATGCGGTCCAGCCACCATGGTTGAAGCCTCGATTGGCCACATAGTTGACGAGCGCCGGCGACAGGCCGGCCGGCGGATCCCAGCGTGGCACGACAACGCCCCGGGCAGGGTCGCGGCCGATGCGCCACCACTGTACGGAGAAAAACAGGAAGACGAGGATGAAGCCGACGCCGGCGGCGATGGCATTCATCCGGTCATGCAAGGTCCACCAGAAGCTGTCGCTGGAGGTTGGCTGCAGGATGGCACCCTTGGCAAATTTCACCCCGATCGTCAGGCCTTCATGTTGGCCGAGAGGCCGCGTGGTGGCAAAGAAGATCCGGCCATCGGCCTCCGTTACGCGCGCGTTCTTTTCCGTCGCGCCAATCGCGCCGGTATAGAACACCGTCGCGTCCGGCTTCACTTCAGGGGGCAGGATCACGGTCGCGGTGGCCTCCTGGATCGGAAATTCCCAGCCATTGCCGGTGACGTTCCAGAAAAGTTCGTCGTGATCCGGGAAATAGCGGATCTGCCGGCCGGTCTCGTATTTGATCTCATAAGTGTGGTCGCCGGTGGGGACGAGAGTGTCGTCCTTGCCGATCAGGATACGGACGCCGTTGTCGAGACTGCTGGTCTTGAACTGCTCGTCCCGGCCGTCGCGCTTGATATCGACAAGGCTGAAATCGACGCGGTGCATCTGCCCGTCATTGCCGGTGAAGGTCAGCGGAAAATCGCGGTAGATACCGTGCAGGATCCTGTCGTGCTCAACAGACACCGTGATTGTTTCGGTGACGGTCAGCTTGCCGGATCTCGCGACTTCGATGTCTGAATGGTAGGATTTGATCACCTCCATGGCTTGCGCCGGCGCCGAAACGACAAGCCCCGCGATCAGGAGCGCGAGGAGATGGAGAATGCTGAGGCGGTACCTGAAATTGACCATGGTAGCCCCCGCGCGCGCTAGAATTTGACGGATGGTACGGCGCGATCCGCCGGGTTGTCGATCTCGAAGAAGGCTCGCTTCTGGAAGCCGAAAGGACCGGCGAGCAGGTTCGACGGGAAGCTCTCGACCTTGATGTTAAGGTCACGGGTGGCGCCGTTATAGTAGCGGCGGGCCATCTGGATTTCACCCTCGATGCCGTCGAGCGAGCGCTGCAGTTCAGCGAAATTCTGGCTGGCTTTAAGATCGGGATAGGCTTCCGCAATCGCCATCACCCGGCCGAGCGCTTGGCCCAGCAGGCCTTCGGCGGCGCTGCGGCCTGCCACGTCGCCGGCTGGCACGGATTGCGCCTTGTTGCGCAATTCGACGACTTCTTCCAGCGTCTGCCTTTCGTGCGCGGCATAGCCTTTGACGGTCTCAAGCAGATTCGGGATCAGATCGGCGCGGCGCTTGAGCTGCACGTCGATGCCGGACCAAGCCTCTTCAGCCATCTGCCGGGCGCGTACCAGGCCGTTATAGAGGAATATGACAAGCAGGACAGCGATAACGATGACGGCGATGACGATATAAGTCATGGGGTCCCCCTCCAATTTTTCATTTTGAAGAGGTAACGTTCCAGCCTGCCGAAGTCATCGGCACGCCGTGGTTTTTTCCTGCGGATCGGCTGAAAGGAAGCGCTTAGGCGCGCTTCCAGATCAGCACCGAGCTTGCGGCATAGTTGAACACCGCGCCCATGATCGCGCCGGCGAGACCGGCGACCCAGGCAGTCGAGTAGAAGGTATGGATCCAGCTGGCGACGCCGACATTGCTGACGGTGCCGATCGAACAGGCCGCGTAGAAGGTGAGCATGCCGGTGAGGAAGCGCCAACCCGTGAGCCGGCTGTCGCGATAGGTGAGCCGGTTGTTGATGATGAAGTTCCAGGTCATCGCCACCATGACAGCGGCAAACTGCGACCACTCGAACGTGAGATGCATGATCGAGAGCGCCCAGTTGAGCACGAGCAGGTGCACCGCGATACCGGAAACACCGACGGCGCTGAACATCAGGAAGCGCACCGGCAGCACGCCGCCGAAGAAATGCGACACCAGCAGCCCGAGATAATCGACGGTGACGAGTGTGTCGAGCTTGCTCTCGCCGGCCTGGCGTTCGCGGAAACTATAAGGCAGTTCCTCGATCTTCAGTCCCTTGCCCGCAGTGGAGAGAATGTCGAACAACAGCTTGTAGCCTTCCTTGGAGAAGGACTCGGCCTTGTCCTCGACGATCCGGCGGCGCAGCATGAAAAAGCCGGACATCGGGTCGGAAACCTGGACGCCCATGATCTTGACCGCAAGCCGGGTGGCGAGCTTGCTGCCCCAGCGGCGAACAGCGGAGAAGCCTTCCATGGCCGAGCCGCCCTGGACATAGCGGCTGCCGATGACAATGTCGGCTCCGGCTTCGATCCGCTCATACATCAGCGGCAGCAGCGTCTGGTCATGCTGCAGGTCGGCGTCCATGACCGCCACGACCGTGGCCGCGGATGACAGGATGCCTTCGATGCAGGCGCCGGACAGCCCGCGCCGGCCGACGCGCCGGATGCAGCGGATGCGGGGATCCTCGAGGCTCATCTTCTTGGTGAGTTCGTAAGTGCCATCAGGGCTGTTGTCGTCGACGACGACCATTTCCCAGGCGATGCCCCTGAGGTCCAGCTTCAGCCGCCGGAACAGTTCGGGGATATTGTCGCGCTCGTTATAGGAGGGAACGACGATTGTCAGAGCCGGCGACCGGGTCGCGATCGTCTCTGTTTCCTGGGTATGTTCGACAACGTCCAGCAGCATAGGGCCAACTACTCATACTTGGATTGGAAAGCTTGGGATGGACTTCGTATACAAAAATATGACAGCCTCAAGACGGTGAAACAATTTGTCGCTGTGATCAGTCAAATAATTCGACAGTCGACAACTGGTTCCCGTAAGCGCGCGAGAAATGCAGCGCGGCCTTGATCCGCGATAGCACCATTCCTTTAGGATCATAAAGCTGCGGTGCGAGATGAATGAACCATACCCGCTTATGCGTGGCGAGCGCCGCGTCCACCAGCTTCWAGTCGTCCTCGATCAGCATAGGCCCGCCGAGATTGCTGACATAGATGCGCGGCAGGTGCCGCTGCGGATAGGGACCGGGCACATAGACCCGATCCGGGAAGTTCGGATAGCGACGGGCGTAGTATTCGACGGCTAACAGGCCTTGGGCCGGCAGCGCGATGACGACATCCCCGGGCTGCGCGTTGTCGCCGATTGCCGTGATCACCGACCGCCAGTCCTCGGTGATGCGACCTTCGTCGGCGATCGACCGCGCCGACGACCAGCCGATCATCACCACGGCTAGACAGACGCCGATCCATCTTGGCCCGCGCCAGGCCACAAGGCCGAACGCCACGACGGCGAGCGTCAGCGGCGCCATCCATTCGAACAGCCGGTTGATATAGATCGGCTTGACCGTGAAACTGACGGCCAGCACGGCATAGAGCGGCAGGAGGAGGATGACCAGCACCTGCACGGCAAGCGTCCGCTCAAGCCTGATCATGGCCACGATGCCGATGAGCAGCAGGACAAGGCCGAAAATGAATTGCGGCCAGCCATCCCCGAGCGTCTGCATCCAGGCTTCATAGAGATCCGGTATCCGCGGCTTGATCCAGAAACTCAGGCCGGAAAAGGCGCCCGATTGATGCAGGAAGATCGAGATACCCGGGCCCCAGACGAGAAGCGCGAGCAGGCCGGTGCCTGCGACGATCGCGAGATTGACGAGCCGCCGGGCCGGATTGCCGAACAGAACGACCAGACCCAGGCCGCCCCATATGCCCGAGGCGACGAAGAACCCGGTATTGTGCAGCCAGAGCGAAAATCCTCCGGCGAGCCCGAGTATCAGCGCCCAGCCACCCCAGCCCGCTCGGTTGCCGCTTTCAGGGGCTGCACAGAGCCGCTGGCCGAGAGCAAGTGATGCCAGGATGGCAAGCGTGACAAACAAGGTCTGGGGTCCGTAAGGCCGTGAATCCAGTGCGAAACGGATATTTCCGTAATTTGCGGCAAGCAGCAGAGCCGCAAGCAGGCTGGCGCGATCACCCAAACGACCGGCGCGCAGCGCCCGCCCGGCAACCGCCAGCGTGACGATTGTCAGCAGGCTGGCAACCAGCGACAGGCTGCGCATGCCGGCTTCCGAGTGACCGAAGATGCCCATCCAGAGCTTCAACATCGAATAGTACATCGGTGGATGGGTTTCGTATTGCGGAACCTCCACCCAGAGATCGTGCCAGGACCGGCTGGCGAACCATTCGCTATAAAGCTCATCGATCCAGAGCGAACGGCTGGAAAGCCCCGGAAGCCGGAAGATCAGGCCGATCAAGGTGACGGCAGCGACCGCCCACCAGAAGAAGCGGGCGATCAACGCGTCCAGACGATCGAAAATACCGCCGATCGGCGCCTTGCCGAGATCGGATTTTGTGTCAACGCCAGTCACCATCGGTGGAACTCATTACTGCTGGAGCTGATGATCGTTGTGGTTTACGCCGCCTTCGGCCAGTTGACGCCGCCGGCATCGGTGAGCAGGAAGGCTTCGCCGCAGGCCTTGGCCAACGTACGCACCCGCAGGATATAGCTTTGGCGTTCGGTCACCGAAATCACGCCGCGGGCGTCGAGCAGGTTGAAGACATGGCTCGCCTTGATGCACTGGTCATAGGCCGGCAGCACGCATTTGTGCAGGCGTTGATTGTCGCTGTCGCCGGGCGCGCCGGCCTTGAGCAAAGCCTGGCATTCCTTCTCGGCGTCGATGAAATGCCGGTGCAGCATTTCGGTATTGGCATATTCGAAATTGTGCCGCGAATATTCCTGCTCGGCCTGCAGGAAGACATCGGCATAGGTGATCTTCTCTTCGCCTTCGCGGCCGTTGAAATTGAGGTCGAAAATCGAATCCACGCCCTGCAGATAGGTGGCGAGGCGCTCGAGGCCGTAGGTCAACTCGCCGGAGACCGGGGCGCATTCGATGCCGCAGACCTGCTGGAAATAGGTGAACTGGCTGACTTCCATGCCGTCGCACCAGCATTCCCAGCCGAGGCCCCAGGCGCCGAGTGTCGGGCTCTCCCAGTCGTCTTCGACAAAACGGATATCATGCAGCAGCGGATCGAGGCCGATGGCCTTGAGCGAGCCGAGATAAAGCTCCTGCAAATTGGACGGATTGGGTTTCAGGATCACCTGATATTGATAATAATGCTGCAGCCGGTTGGGATTTTCGCCATAGCGCCCATCGGCCGGCCGGCGCGACGGCTGCACATAGGCCGCCCGCCAAGGCTTGGGGCCGAGCGCGCGCAATGTGGTGGCCGGATGGAACGTACCTGCGCCGACTTCCATGTCGTAGGGCTGCAGCACCGCGCAACCCTTGTCCGCCCAATAGTTATGCAGCGTCAGGATCAGCCCCTGGAAGGAGCGGGCCGGGTTCATATAGTCGGGAAGCTCGGACATGGCACTTGTTCTGAAGGTTTGAATGACCGGGCGTGAAGTGCCACGCGGAGCGGCGGGGGTCAAGGACTTCGTGGCAATCCGGCTTGATTGAAGATAGGCGCAATGTCGTATATCCTTGCTAGAACAAATCGTGGAGCCTGAGACAGCCATGAATGTAAAGATCTCGATCGAACTGTCGGAAAACCAGCTCGAATTCGCAGAACGCAAAGTCCGGGAAGGCGCCTATACGTCTGTGTCGGAAGTAATTGCTGAAAGCCTGCGGGATACAATGTTGGCTGAAGGCGAAAACGCAGATCAGAGCGATCCTGTCTGGGAGATGAGGCACGAGATCAGGCGGCGGTTGCAAACCCCGGATGATCAGTGGATCACGATGGACGAAAACGACACCATGTTCGAGGATCTCGAAGCGCGTCTCAGGGCAAAATTCGGCGCTACCGCCAGATGAAGCGATATGTGATCGAGCGTCATCCGCTGATCGAAAGCGACCTTGAAACGATCCAGGACTACATTGCCCCATTCGCCGGCGTCGATACGACGCTCAGAATTATGCGGAAAATCCGGGAAAGGATCGTTGACCTCTCACTCTTCCCGCACGTCGGTACCATCCGTGACGAAATCATTCCCGGCCTCCGTGCGCTGCCGGCTGCCGAAAAAGCCATAGTCTGCTTCAGCGTCCGCGATGAAACCCGCATCGTGAAGATCGTTTGCGTCACATATGCCGGACAGGACTGGCAGAAGATCGCCGCGGAGCGGGAAAACCAGGATCTTTCACGCAATATTTGACAGCATTGGCGTCCCATGCATCCGGGCGCTGTGCTTCATATCAATAGAACAATGCGGCATTATCATCCGCCTTGAAATTGATCCTGCCGAGGGGCCATCGCAGTGTGGGGGAGGGGAAGCATGACTGAGCAAAACGATGTGCTTGTTATCGGTGCCGGGCCGACAGGCCTTGCTCTCGCTATTACGCTCAGGCGTTACGGCATCAGTGTCCGCGTGATCGACAAGGCAGAACACCCGGCCACCGTTTCCAAGGCGCTCGCCATCTGGAGTGCAAGCCTCGAAGCGATGCAGGGCATGGGCGTCATTGATGATTTCCTCGCCGCTGGAAAGCGGCTGCACGCGCTCTGCGCCGGCGATGGAAGTCGCCAGTTGGCGCGGATCGCTGTGGGTGATGGTATCGATAGTCCGTTCCCATTTCCGCTGCTTCTGCCGCAATTCGAGACGGAGAAGCTGCTGACCGCACGTCTTTCGGCGCTCGGCGTGACAATCGAGCGAGGCGTCGAGCTCACGGAGTTCGTCCAGGACGGGTCCGGCGTCACGGCGATGCTCAAGCATGCGGATGGCCGGATGGAGGAGACGCGCGCGAGCTATCTGGTCGGCTGTGACGGCGCCCGAAGCGCCGTGCGCCATGGGCTCGGCATCGAATTCGAAGGCTATACCGAGCCGCAGACCTTCTTGCTCGTCGACGCCCGTATCGAGGGCGGCGATCTCGATCACGACAACATTTACATCTGGTGGAATCGCGGCGGCAGCATCGCCCTTTTCCCATTTGCGGGAGAGACCTGGCGGATGTTCGCCATCCGTCGCGAAGAGAGTGACGAGGCCCCGAACATCGAGGAAATGCAGCAACATGCCGAGCGTTTCGGCCCGCCCGGCATTCGGCTCTACGATCCGAGCTGGCTGTCGACATTCCGGATCAATGAGCGGCTGGCGGAGCGCTATCGTGTCGGACGATGCTTCCTTGCCGGCGACGCGGCGCATATCCATAGTCCCGCAGGCGGCCAGGGGATGAATACCGGCCTTCAGGATGCCACCAATCTCGGCTGGAAACTGGCTTATGCGATCCAGGAAATCGGCGACGCGGAACTGCTGCTCGACAGCTATGAGCCGGAGCGCCGGCCGGTGGCGCGCGAGGTCATCAAGGGCTCGGCGCAGAAACTCCACGTCGCCTTCAATGACAATCCGGCGGTTCGTATCCTGAAAGACATCGCCGTGACCGTGTTCGGCAACCTGACCGCGGTGCAGAAAATGCTGCAGACCCAGCTTTCCGAGACCGAGATCATCTACACCAAAGGCCCGCTGGTCGCGCTCGGCGAACCGCCACATTCCCCGCGCCGCACCGATGTCGGCACCCGAGCCCGTGACGTGCTGGTTGCCGACGGTGTGGCCGGCGAGCACGCGCTCTGGCCGCTGATATCAGGGAGACATCATACATTGCTGGTCTTCGACGCCAAATCGTCGGTCAGCATGGAGGCCGCGCAGGCCGGGACCGAAGATCGCCTTTCGGTCGTGCATATCCCGCCGGAACGCGATCCCGGCGGCAAGGCCCGGAGTCGGTTCAACCTCGGTGATGGCGGCTGGGTGCTGATCCGTCCCGATCAGGTCGTGGCGGTGCGCGGCGATGCAAGCGATCTGGCGCCGCTCTATGGCTATCTCCGCCGCGTGGTCTGGCGCCAGGAAGTGTGATGATCGTCCGCCAGGACGGCTCTCACTCGTCGCGGCGCAACCGGTATTCGCCGGTCGCCGGATCCTTCACCAGCGTGCCGACCGCATTGTTCTGCTGCTCCTTGCGCTTGATCTCGGAAGTCTTGGCGAGCTTGGTCGCGTCATTGACGAACCTGCGGTAGATATACCAGCCGACGAAGACGATCAGTGCAAAGAAGATAAGTTTGGGTAGTCCCACTATTGTCGTTCCCTAGAGTCCGTATCGGCTCCACCAGAGCCGTTCTTCCGCCGTTTCGATCGCACCGCTGGCCACGCCGGCACCGATGGCCATCTGCGGATCGGCGCCGCCCTTCCGCCCGGAGATGAACCGGCCGATAAAACCCTTTGACGGTTCGATCGTCTCGATCTCGATCTTTTCGCCGTAGCGCAACCGGAGCGAGCTTTCGATGTCGCCCAGCGCATCGACGAGACCGAGTTCCATACCCTTTTCGCCTGACCAGAAGAGGCCGGTGAACAGCGTATCGTCCTCGGCGAGCTTACCGGCACGGCGCTCCCTGACCATGCCGATGAACACGCGGTGCACGTCGAGCTGCAGCGATTTGAGGTGATCTATATCACTTTGCTTCTCGGGCAGGAACGGGTCGAGCACAGATTTGTTTTCGCCAGCGGTATAGATGCGCCGCTCGACGCCGAGCTTCTTCATCAGGTCCGGAAAGCCGAAGCCGCCGGAGATCACGCCGATCGAGCCGACGATCGATGTCGGGTCGGCAATGATCTCGTCGCCGGCAAGCGCGATCAGGTAGCCGCCGGAGGCCGCCACGTCTTCGACGAAGACGAGTACTTTCTTCTGTTTTTCCTTCGCCAGCGCCCTGATCTTGAAGAAGATCGAGCGCGACTGCACCGGCGATCCGCCGGGCGAATTGACGGCGATCGCCACAGCCGGCGCCTTCTTCATATCGAAGGCCTTTTCCAGCAGTTCCTCGACACTGGCGAGGTTGAGGGCAGGGCGGAACTGACTGCCGCCGGCCTGGATGACGCCTTGCAGTTTGACGAGCGGAATCTTGACCGTCTTCTGTCTGCGGAGTTTCTTGATCAGGCGGCCTAATCCAAGCATGTCGGGTCCATTGTTGTTGTTCTGCTGCGGAGATGTAATCACGCCGGCGATAAACGCAAGCGCTCGGCCGAGGTTTCCCGGGCACGGCCGAGCCGTGGATAGCCCCGGCGGCCATTGTTGAGGTCATCGACGAACGGCAGGAAGCGATGCGATCCCTCGGCATGCATGAAAAGCGGCGAACGGAACACCGGCCTCGCCCTTGACCCTTTGATCGCGCTGACCAGCACGCGGATCGCGTTCTCGCCGTCCCTCGGATGGACGAGCGTCGCCTCCAGGCCGCCGAAACGCCGTCCGCATGCTGCCATGATCGCGGCGATCGATTCCGGCCGGGCAATCAGCGACATCTGCCCGCCGGGCCTCAGGATGGCGCCGGCGGTCCGCACCCATTGCTCGAACAGGTCGCCGCTCATGGCGTGAGCCTCGGCCTTGAGCGCGTCGGGCGCCTTGCGATCATCGGCATGGTTGAAGGGCGGGTTCATGATCACATGATCGAAAGCATCGTCCGCCAGCCCGGCGCCGACGCGGGCACGGCCGGTCAGCGTCACATCCGCTTCCAGCAGCGAAAGGCGATCGGCGATTGCCGCATTCTCGGGCAGTGCCATGCTCTTGCGCGCATAGTCAGCCATCTCCACGGATTTCTCCACCAGAAGCACGCGGGCCTCACCGAGCCGCGCCGCAACCCCCATGCCCGCCGCACCGGCCCCTGCGCCGAGATCAGCGACCTGGATCGGCCGTTCGGCGACCACCATGGCGGCAAGCAGCATCGCATCCATGCCGGCGCGATGGCCGCGCCCTTTTGGCTGGACGATGTGGAAACCGCCGAAATGGAAGGCGTCGATGGTCTCGGCGACGGGGGTCATTTCTTCAGTTCTGCTCCCAGCCCGGCTTCGCGCAGCACCATGCGGGCCTCGTCGGCGCGGTCGGACTCGACCATCAGCCGGCGCTGCAGAATCCCCAGCGACCCCTCCAAAATGCTCATTCCCTGATCGGCGACAAAGCATTGGATGCCGCGATCCTTCAGCAGGCTTTCGGCATAGGAGAGGCTGACGGGATTGTTGGTCCGCATGATTTCTATCACGTTCGCGTTCCTTTTTTGTCAATTGTGAGGGAGCAGGACAATTCGCCTCTTGCCGCTTTGCTCTGCTGTTTTTATGGTCTTTTAATAGAATTGAACAGGAGCCGGTTCCTTGGGCGTCGTCATACCGCTGGATGACAGCAAAAACAAACAAGCCTCCATCAAGCCGCTGGTGGATCTCAGCAAAGCCGACATGGAGCGTGTCAATCAGTTGATCCTGTCCAAGGCCGGCTCCGACGTGCAGATGATTCCGGAAGTCGCCAACCACCTCATCTCGTCGGGCGGCAAGCGTCTCAGGCCGATGCTGACCATCGCCGGCGCCAATATTTTCGGCTACAAAGGCGATCACCATGTCAAGCTCGCGGCAAGCGTCGAGTTCATGCACACGGCGACGCTGCTGCATGATGACGTGGTCGACGAGAGCGACATGCGACGCGGCCGCAAGACGGCGCGCATCCTCTGGGGCAACCAGGCAAGCGTGCTGGTCGGCGATTTCCTGCTCGGCCAGGCCTTCAAGATGATGGTCGAGGTCGGCTCGCTCGATGCGCTGGACGTGCTTTCGACCGCCGCCACCGTGATCGCGGAAGGCGAAGTGCTGCAGCTCTCCGTCGCCAAGAACATGGACACGACCGAGGATGACTATCTGCAAGTGATCCGCGCAAAGACAGCAGCTTTGTTTTCTGCTGCAGCCGAAGTCGGGCCGATCATTGCCAGTGCCTCCAAGGCAGATCGCGCAGCGTTGAAATCCTACGGCATGAACCTCGGCCTCGCCTTTCAGCTCGTCGACGATGCGCTCGATTACGGCGGCAAAGCGGCTGAACTCGGCAAGAATACGGGTGATGATTTCCGCGAGGGCAAGATCACGCTTCCGGTGATTCTCGCTTGGCGCCGCGGTAATGATGAGGAACGGGCCTTCTGGCGCGATGCGCTGGAAAATGGTAAGAACGATGACGAAAATCTGGCGCATGCGCTCGGACTGATCACCAAATACGGCTCGCTCTCCGATACGATTGCCCGCGCCAAGCACTATGGCACGATCGCGCATGACGCGATCGCGGCGCTCCCGGCTTCGCCGTGGCGCTCGGCTCTCATCGATGTGATTGATTTCTGCATCGGCCGCGTCAACTAAAAAGCCGAACTCAACGGTTATTGCGAGAAAAAGCCCTGAAATCGTCACGCTTGTGACAGACACGGATTTATGAAATTAAGGGCACATACGCGATTTGCGCGAATGTGCATCTATGAGAGGCATTCGAATGACTTTGTTGAAACTCCGCCGGCTCCAGCTTGGCACGGCAATGGCTCTCGTTCTCGCTGTGGCGGGACCTGTGCTCGCAGCCCAGGAGCCTGCTCCGGCCAAGCCCGTCGTGCATTTCGACGTCTCTTCGGTGGATACATTCTCCGGTGCTTTTCTTGCTGCCCGCACGGCCGACAATGACTACGACTATCCCACTGCGATCACGCTTTACCGCACAGCGCTGAAATTCGATCCCAACAATACCGATGTTCACGAGCGGCTGATGATCTGCCTGTTCATGAACGGCAATTTCGACGAGGGGGTCCAGGAAGCGACCCGCCTCAAGGACGATCCGTCGGTCGAGCGCATCGCCACGATCGCGCGCGGCATCGAAGCGATTCGCCAGAAGAATTTCCCGGAAGCCTACAAGCTGCTTAAATATGACGGGCCGAACGAGCTCGACCGCATGGTCAATACGCTGCTCGTCGCCTGGGGCCAGTTCGGCGAGGGCAAGACCAAGGAAGCGATCGCCACCGTCGACCAGATGAAAGGTCCCGACTGGTACGCGATCTTCAAGAACTACAATGCCGGCATGATTGCCGCCGCCGCCGGCGATGTCGACACTGCGCGTAAGCGGCTGCAAGCAACCCTGAATGCCCGGGAAGAGGGCAGTGCGGCCTCCGACACCTATATGCGAGCCGTCATCGCTCTCGCCTCGCTCGAAGCGAAGTCCGGCAATAAGCAAGCAGCGATCGATGCGATCACTGCGGGAGAGACCTTTGCGCCGGGCTATGTGCCTCTGGCCGCTTTCCGCAAGAAGATCGAGGCAGGCGAGAAGCCGCCGCTCGCCATCAGCAACGCGGTTGATGGTACGGCCGCGGTGCTGTTCTCGGTCGGCGGCGCACTCAACCAGTCACTCTCCAACGCCCCGGACAAGCAGGGCGCCCAGGATATCGTCAATTTCTATCTGACGACCTCGTTTGCGCTGGCGCCCAACAATGCCGACACCGCGGTTCTGCTCGGCGGGCTCGCCGAAAACCTCGATCAGCCGGAGCGGGCGATCTACTGGTACGGCAAGGTGCCGTCGGGGTCGCCGCTACGCCGCGTCTCCGAACTGCAGCTCGGCCTCAATCTTGCCAATACCGGCAAGACGGATGACGCCCGCAAGCATCTGTTGCAGGCGATCAAGGAAGATCCGAAGGATATCCGCGGCTACGTCGCCTATGGCAGCCTGCTCTCCGATCAAAAAGAATATGACGAGATGGCCAAGAACTACGACAAGGCCGTCGAAGTCATCGGGCCGCTCGCCAAGCGCTCCGACTGGTCGGTATTTTTCCAGCGCGGCATTGCCTATGAACGGCTGAAGAAGTGGGACCAGGCCGAGCCCAACTTCAAGCGGGCGCTCGACCTCTATCCCGACCAGCCGCAGGTGCTGAACTATCTCGGTTATTCCTGGGTGGACATGAACATCCATCTCGATGACGGCCTCAATATGATCAAGAAGGCCGTCGATCTCCGGCCGGATGATGGCTATATCGTCGACTCGCTGGGTTGGGCCTATTTCCGCCTCAACCGCTTTGACGACGCCGTGGACGAACTCGAGCATGCCGTCGAACTGAAGGCTGCGGATGCAACGATCAACGAGCATCTCGGCGACGCCTACTGGCGCGTCGGCCGCAAGCTGGAAGCGATTTTCCAGTGGCAGACAGCGTTGGAACTGAAGCCCGATGAGGCCGATATCCCGAAGATCAAGAAGAAGATCGTCAACGGTCTGCCGCCGCAACAGGCCGATGCCACGACCTCGCAGAGCCGCGGCATCGATGTCGCACAGGCCGATCCGGTCAAGCCGGCTGCTGACGCCAAACCGGCTGATGCGACCGTAGCGAAGCCAGCCGCTCAGGACAGCGAAATCAAGCCCGTGGAGCAGAAACCTGCTGACACGACGGTCAAGCCGGCCGACCAGAAGCCAGCCGACACGGCAACGCAGCCGGTGACGGATCAGAAGCCGGCCGACAATGCCACCAAGCCGGCGGACCAGAAGCCGGCCGACAACGCTGTCAAGCCAGCCGACAACACGGTCAAGCCAGCCGATGCGACGACTCAGCCGGTGGAGCAGAAGCCGGCGGACACGACTGTCCAGCCCGCCGATAGCGGCGCGGCTTCGCAGTCGCATACCGTGGTCAAGGGCGATACGCTTTGGGACATTGCCAAGGATGTACTCGGCGACGGTCATCGCTTCCATGAAATCATCGAGCTCAACCCAGCAGTCCGCCGCCATCCGAACGTCATCCAGCCTGGCCAGATGCTGAAGATGCCTGGCGCGAAGAAGTAGCTGCCGCAGACTCTCCTGTTGGGAGGCAATGCGACATTAGCCGGATATCGTCGTGAAAACGACGAGACTGCTTTCCCTTTCCGTAAGGGAGGGGAAAGCTTCGTCGCGGCGCTTCGTCCCGTTGCCGGGCGGACCTGACCCTCATAGCGAGCCCCATGATCGAAGAACTCGCCCGCGCCAAAATCAACCTCGCGCTCCACGTCACGGGGCAGCGGCCCGACGGATACCATCTTCTCGACACGCTCGTGACATTCGCAAATGCCGGCGATCGCCTGACTTTTACCTCGGCCGAGAGCGACGGATTCACCGTCTCCGGCCGCTTCGGAGCGTCCCTGCCGCGTGACGCTCAGCCCAAGAACGGTAATCTCGTGCTGCGCGCCCGCGACGCGTTGCGTGCCTTCGCGGAGGTTGGCGGCCATCAGGTGCATCCCGTCCACATCCATCTCGAAAAGAACCTGCCCGTCGCCTCCGGCATCGGTGGCGGCTCGGCGGATGCGGCGGCGGCGCTCCGCGGACTGATGGCGCTCTGGCCGGTCGAGGTTCCACATAACAGCCTGCGCGAGATCGCCCTTGGCCTCGGTGCCGACGTGCCGATGTGCCTCGAGAGCCTGCCGCTGGTAGCGCGCGGCATCGGTGAGGACATTCGGCTGCTGCACCATTTCCCCAGGCTGCATCTGCTGCTTGTCAACCCGCTGGTCGAAGTTTCGACGCCGGTGATCTTCAAGTCGCTGACCCACAAGAACAATTCGCCGCTCACCCTTCCGGAGGATGGCGCCGAGCGCGAGGATTGGCTCGCCGCCCTCGTCGAAGCCCGCAACGACCTGCAGCCGCCCGCCGAGGTGATCGAGGGACGGATTGTCGAGGTGCTTGGCCTGATCCAAGGCACGGATCCGGTCTTCGCCCGCATGTCCGGCTCCGGCGCCACCTGTTTCGGCATTTATCCGGATGCTTTGGCAGCCCGCGCCGCTCGCGCGGCGCTTGAGGCGGTACGGCCCGAATGGTATCTGCAGGAGACGGAAACCGTCTGAGGTGCCCCATGCCGAAAATCGATGAGACCCGCCCGTTCATTCCCATTGGCATCGCGGTCTTGACCATCTCCGATACGCGCACCTTCGCCGATGACAAATCCGGCGACACGCTTGCCGCGCGCATTGCCGAGGCAGGCCACCGACTGGAGGCACGGGCGATCTGCAAGGATGACAGGAAGGCGATCTTCGATCAGGTCGAGGCCTGGACGCGGCAAGACGATATCGACGTGGTGATCACCACCGGCGGCACCGGCTTTACCGGCCGAGACGTGACGCCCGAGGCGCTGGAACCCTTGTTCGAAAAGCGCATGGACGGCTTTTCCGAAGTCTTCCACCGCATTTCCTACGACAAGATCGGGACCTCGACGATCCAGTCCCGCGCCACCGGCGGCGTGGCCAACGCCACGTTCATCTTCGTCCTGCCCGGCTCGCCCGGCGCCTGCAAGGATGCCTGGGACGGCATCATCCGCGACCAGCTCGATTACCGCCACATGCCCTGCAATTTCGTCGAGATCATGCCGCGGCTCGATGAGCACCTGAAGCGCGGCGTCGCATGAAGAAAATTCTGATCAGCGCCTGCCTGATGGGCGAACCCGTCCGCTATGACGGAAAGGGCAAGCTCTTCGGCCATCCGCTGATCGATCGCTGGCGAGACGAAGGCCGGCTGGTGGTTTTCTGCCCGGAACTGGCCGGCGGCTTTCAGGTGCCGCGGCCGCCAGCGGAGATCGCCAAGCGCGCCGATGGCGATGCCGTGCTCGCCGGGGAGGCTGATGTCGTTGAGATCGGCGGCATGAATGTGACTGAGAAATTCGTCGCAGGCGCGCGTCGGGCGCTGGCGCTTGCGCAGCGTGAGGGTTGCGATTTCGCGCTCCTGATCGATGGCAGCCCGTCCTGCGGGTCGAGCTTCATTCATGATGGGCGGTTTTCGGGCGAGACGCATCGAGGTCGTGGCGTCACGGCAGCGCTTCTATCGCAGAACGGAATAGAGGTTTTCGCTCCGGCCGCCATCGAACGGCTGGCGACGCGCATCGGCGAATAAGCTGGATCAATCCACTTTCAGGCGCAGCTCAAGGCCCTGCGGATTGAAATGCTGCGCGACTTCAGGCTTTTCCGCCGGTTTGGCGCTCACGGATTTGTCGGCAATTGCCGGCGACGTCACGTCCTTGCTGATCGTCAGCGCCGTATCTTTTTCGGCCTTGAGGGTCGGATCGCTATGCTTGGCCACTTCAGGCCTGGCCTTGGCGCCAAGGTCCGGCGGTGACATGTCGGCGGTCACAGCAGAGGTCGTGCTGGTGTCGATGGTGATGGCTGCGTCCTTCGGCACATCGGTGGCCGCCGGCTCAGTGAATTTTTGTTCGACTTGCGCGGTTTTCGCATCGATCAGGTCGGTGCTCGCCTTGGAGACATAGATGACCGGCGAGCCGCCCAGCCATGCCTCGGTACGATAGACCTTGAGCACGCCATCGACCTGCTTGACTTCGACCTTCTGGGTGCCTGGCGCAAGGCTTATCTCCGCAATCTCCGCCTTCTTCTTTTTCAGCGGTGCGCAGATCGGACAGGAGACTTTTTCGATGCTCTTGGCGGAATCATCGTCTTTACGGATGACCTCGATCGACCCTGCATGAGCCGCGGAGGCTGCCATTGCCATCGTGCCTGCCAGCAAAAGGATACGCATCGTCACACTGCTCCCTTGAACAATCAGAGCGCAGTGTATGAAAAATGCGTTAAGATCGGGTCAGCGGGACTGGTTAGGAAAGCGTTAATGTCCCGCCTTTTCGCGGGCGATGGCGCGCCAGCCGATGTCACGGCGGCAAAAGCCGTTTTCCCATTCGACGTCTGCCACCGCTTCATAGGCGCGCGCTTGCGCCTGGCCGACAGTCGGCCCGGTCGCAGTGACATTAAGGACGCGGCCGCCAGTGGCGACAAGCTGGCCGTCCTTGTCGGCGGTGCCGGCATGGAATGTCCGGCAGGTGTCGCTGTCGGCGGGGAGGGCAGCAATCGCGGTGCCTTTCTGATAGGAGCCCGGATAACCCTTCGAGGCAATCACCACGGTGAGTGCCGCATCGTCGTGCCATTCCGCCGTCATTTCTCCGAGCGTGCCCCTGGCGGTGGCGAGGAGCAGCGGCAGCAGATCGGATTTCAGTCGCATCATCAGCACTTGGCACTCCGGATCGCCGAAGCGGACATTGTATTCGATCAGCTCCGGGCCGCGTTCGGTGATCATCAGGCCGGCAAACAGCACGCCGATGAAGGGATGACCCATCTCCGTCATGCCGCGGATGGTCGGTTCGATGACTTCGTTCATCGTCCGTGCAGTCATGGCGTCGGTCATGATCGGCGCTGGGGAATAGGCGCCCATGCCGCCGGTATTGGGGCCGGTATCGCCGTCGCCGACCCGCTTGTGGTCCTGGGCGGAGGCGAGCGCCAGCGCATGCTGGCCGTCCGAGAGCACGAAGAAGCTCGCCTCCTCGCCGTCGAGAAAGGCTTCCACCACCACTTCCGCACCGGCGGCGCCGAAGGCGCCTTCGAAACAGTCGTCGATCGCCGCCAGCGCCTCTTCCATGGTCATCGCCACGGTCACGCCCTTGCCGGCGGCAAGCCCGTCGGCCTTGATGACGATCGGTGCGCCCTGGGTCCGAATATAGGCTTTTGCTTTCGGCGCATTGTTGAAGCGCTGATAGGCGCCTGTCGGTATGTCGTAGCGGGCGCAAAGATCCTTGGTGAACCCCTTCGATCCTTCGAGCTGGGCGGCGGCCTGCGAAGGGCCGAAGACCAGGAAGCCTGCCTCGCGCAGCCGGTCGCTCAGTCCTGCCACCAGCGGCGCCTCCGGTCCGAAGACGACGAAATCGATCGTCGCCCTCCGGCAGAAATCGACGACGGCGCCATGGTCGTCGATATCGAGCGCGACCAGATCCGCATGTTCGGCAATGCCGGGATTGCCGGGCGCGGCATAGAGTTTTGTCAGCAGCGGCGATTGGGCGATTTTCCAGGCCAGCGCATGCTCGCGTCCACCCGAACCGATCAACAGAACTTTCATCGCCACGCCCTCGTTTCCAGACTTGGGGGGTTAGAGATGCCTTGCCGAAAGGTCAAGTCCTGCATGCTTCGTGCGGTTGTGGAGAGATCGCATTAACCATGCTGCTTGTTGAATCGCTAACCAAAGGTCGTTAGGGTCTCCCTGATTTCATTCGGATTCGACGGGCCGGCGATCGCGGCTTGAGTGCAGGGGACCGCTCATGCGTAAAATAGCGTTTTCATGTCTGCTGGGGGCGGCGCTCGCATCGCCCGTTGCCGCGCATGCGGGTGACGCCTGGTGGTCGGGCGACTGGTACCTGAAAATCGGCGCCGAAGGTTTTGTCGCGCCGCGCTACGAGGGCGCCAAGAGCTATCTTCTCCAGGCCAAACCCTTGATCTCGCTGGGCAAGGCGGACCAGGTGGTGCGCTTCAGTTCGCGCAACGACAATCCGGCCGTCTCGCTCTATGACAGCGGCGCAGTGCGCTTCGGCATCGTCGGCAAACTGGTCATGCCGCGCGATGGTGACACGTCGAGCGATCTCAAAGGGCTGAAGCCGATCCCGCTTGGTCTTGAGGCAGGTGTGTTTAGCGAAGTCTATCCGACCGACTGGCTTCGCGTCCGCGCCGAAATCCGCCATGGCATCCACAGCTATGACGGCAATGTCGCCGACATTTCCGCCGATGCCTTCACCGATATTACGCCGACGATCCGCGTTTCTGCCGGCCCGCGCCTGACCTTCGCCTCGAACCAGTATATGGACGCCTATTACGGGGTGAACGCCAAGCAATCGAAGAAATCCGGCCTGTCGCAATTCAACCCGAAAGCCGGGCTGGAATCGGCCGGCTTCGGTGGCGCGGTCACCTGGCAGGCYACCGACAAGATCGAGAGCTCCGCCTTTGCCGAATATAAGCGGCTGCTCGGCGATGCCGGCGATTCGAGCCTTGTCACCGAGCGCGGCTCACGCAACCAGTTCGTGATCGGGCTGTCCACGACCTACAAGTTCGGCTTCACGCTGCCCTGAACCGTTTGGCCTACTTGACTGGCGCGCGCCAGGCGTTATCCGATAGGCCATGAGCTTTTCATCCACAGACAGCGGCCGCGTCGCCGACGCGCCATCCAACAACTGGGTTTATCGCGCGCTGCCGCGTGCGCTCTGGCCCTATGCGCAATTGGCGCGCTGGGACCGTCCGATCGGCTGGCAGTTGCTGATGTGGCCCTGCTTCTGGTCGGCTGCCCTTGCCGCCAACGCTGCCCGCGAACTTGGCCAGCCGGTCTTCGTGCCATTCGTCTGGCATCTCGTCCTGTTCTTCCTCGGCGCGGTCGCCATGCGCGGCGCCGGCTGCACTTATAACGACCTGGTCGATGAGGAGATCGACATGCAGGTCGCCCGCACCCGGTCGCGGCCTTTGCCGTCGGGCCGCGTGAGCCGGTCGCAGGCCAAAATCTTCCTCGTGCTGCAGGCGCTGGTGGGACTGGTCGTGCTTCTCTGCTTCAACTGGTTCAGCATTTTCCTTGGCGTTCTGTCGCTGGGGATCGTCGCCATCTATCCTTTCGCCAAGCGCTTTACCGACTGGCCGCAATTCTTTCTCGGCCTTGCCTTCTCCTGGGGCGCCTTGATGGGTTGGGCAGCGGTGTTCGGCACGATTTCCCTTGCTTCCGTCGCGCTCTATCTCGCGGCGATCTGCTGGACGATCGGCTACGACACGATCTATGCGCATCAGGACAAGGAGGACGACGCCATCGTCGGCGTGCGCTCCACGGCACGGCTCTTCGGTGAAAGCACCAAGCTGTGGCTGGCCATCTTCTTTGCCGCGACGCTTGTCTTTGCCGCCATCGCCTTCATCGCCGCCGGTATCAGTTTCCTCGGCTGGCTCGGACTTATCGTCGCAGCCTTCATGTTCGGCTACCAGTTGCTGGCGCTGGACATTCGCGACCCGGCTCAATGTCTTGAACTCTTCAAGTTCAACGGCACGGTCGGCATCGTGATTTTCGCCGGGCTGACACTCGCCATTCCCTTTGCGTAGCGCATGTTTCCCGAAAGTGGTCTCTGGCTTCGGGATGAAGACATGCGCAAAACAGAGCGCATGTCTCGCGAAAGTGGTCACCGGTTTCGCGACAAAGACATGCGCAAAACAAAGCACCAAACGGAAAGCCCGGCTGCGGGACAAGGTCAGCCGGGCTTCCCGCCGACCGCTGGTCGTTGGACCGCGATCAAGTGAGCAATCCCAAGACTAAAGTCCGGCACCAGGAAAGGCTGTTACTTGGGGAACATCGGCTATGCGTTTGCTGCAGATTATGATACGGAAAGTTCAAATCAGTGTCATATCGCAACAGTAACGTAAAATAAGTCGAAGCACTGCATCTTAAAATTGACGGGCCGGACCCCTTGTGAAAGATTCGGCCGTCCGCTGATTTGACCCCTGCGGGAGCTAGGCACTTTATGTCCGACAATACCCAGTTCATGGCCTCTTTGATGAAGATACCCTACTTCGCGCAGCTCGCGCAGGACCATGGCGAACAGTGGCTCGCCGAGAAGATGGATACGCTCGAGACATCGAGCTTTGATTTCGGCAAGTATGCCTATTTCAACGACAGTTCCGATCAGGCTTCCGATGGCGATGGCGGCAGCATTGTTTCCGACGACGCCTCTCATGAGACGCCTTATTCAGGTATCGACCAGACGGCCATGGTCGACCTCAGCGATCCGACGGCGGATAGTGCTTCCAGCGCCGAAGCCAAGAAGGAAACCAGTATTCAGGATACGGTCGACCAGCAGGCTGCAATAGCGACCAGTCATGCGAGCGCTGAAGAGGCGGCTCAGGACGCATCTTCTTCCACCGCCGCCGGTGGCAATTCCGGCGATGCGGTGCCGAAGGACTTCGACAACGATTGGACCGGCGCAGAGCCGAAAATGTACTCCTTCGACGAACTGCGTGTGTATTTCACGCAGTTAGGTCTGTTTTATACCCAGCGCTATCTCGAACACAGCTTCGACGACAAGGCCAACAACATCCAGCTTAACGGCTTTTACCGCGATATGAATCTGGGTGGCGGCGATGACCAGATCTATCTCGGAAGCATCGACAATCACAATGCCACCAAGTTCGACCATTTCTACGTTGACGGTGGCGACGGTGACAACACGTTGCACCTGAGCCGTGGTTCCGGTTTCACGATCGCACTCGGTGGAGACATCGATCTCGGCGTCTATGGCGGCGATGTGACGTTCCACAATGTCGAGAATATCTTTGGCTCTGTCGGTAACGACACGATCACCGGCGACGCTGCCAATAACAGCCTGTCGGGTGGCGATGGCAACGATACATTGGCGGGTGGCGACGGCAATGATGTGCTCGCGGGCGGCACCGGCGATGATCATTTGACCGGCGCAGCCGGCAACGACACGATCAACGGCGGCGACGGTAACGATACGATCGATGGTGGCGACGGCAACAACGTCATCGACGGCGGTGCCGGCAACAATACCATGACCGGCGGGGCCGGGGACGACAGCATAACCGGTGGCTCCGGCAATGACGTGATCACTGGCGGCGACGGTAACAACGTCATCGATGGCGGTGACGGCAACAATACAATGACCGGCGGGGCCGGCGACGACAAGATCACTGGTGGATCAGGCAATGATGTGATCACTGGAGGCGACGGTAACAACGTCCTCCACGGCGGCGATGGCACCAATACGATTACAGGTGGAAGCGGCACCGACACGATCACCGGCGGCAGCGGCAACGATGTGATCAACGGTGGCAGCGGCAACGACCATATCGATGGCGGAACTGGCAACAATACGGTCGCCGGTGGCGATGGAGACGACACGATTACCGTTGGCGGCGGCACCGACACCCTCGATGGCGGCAATGGCAATGACATTATCGCTGGCGGGGCGGGCGTCGACACGATCACCGGCGGCGCTGGCGATGATACGATCACCGGCGGTCTGGGTACGGACACGCTGACCGGTGGCACCGGCCACGATGTCTTCGCTTACACTGCCAAGGGCGAAAGCAACGGCACCGACAGTTTCGATTTCATCACCGATTTCACTGTCGCCGACGACAAGCTCGATCTGTCGGCACTCGGCGACGAATTTATCTTCAAGGGCACGGATGCCTTTGCCGGGGGCGGTGAAGCGAGTGTCCGTTACGTCAAGGAAGCCGACGACACCCTGGTTCAGATTGACACGAATGGCGACGGTACGGCTGACATGCAGATCAAGCTCAACCACGCGCTGGACCTGACTTCGTCCAACTTTATCCTTTGAAAGCAATTCCAAAAACGAGAAATGGCGCCGGATGGCGCCATTTTTTTTGATATTTGTTAAAACCGCGCTCAGAGGCGAGCGAAGATTTCGCGGCCTTCGATCTTCATACGGACGCCGAGCGGGCCGGTCTTGCGGCGCACGAGGAAGCGAGGCCGGCGGTCGACGAAATAGGAGTGGCGGCGGCGCGGCTTTGGCGGCTTGCTGCCGACGGTCAGCAGGTGCTCGTCGAGCTGGCGGGCAACCCCGTCGGCCTCGACCATCAGCATCGGAATGCGGTAGGCATCCGACCATGCACGCCAGTCGGCCGCGATGTCGTAGAGATCATGGGCGACGAGCAGCGGAACGCAGAGGTTCGGATCAGGATGATGAAGTTCCAGCGTTACGGTGACTTCACCATTGCCGTGGTCGATCGCCCGGGCGGCGACTCCGACAAAGACGCGGGCTGGCAGGGCGATGGTCAGCGGCAGGCCGCTGGATGGTAGGATCCGGCGCATGATCGCACCGCGTTCATCAAGTGTGGCGGTCACGGTCTCGGCCGAAGCATGCAGCTTGTAGCTGATCTGCTGTGGGAAAAGACCCGGATCGAGCCTCAATATATCTGTGGCCCAAGTAGGTTGAGTGACGGTGTTTGGCATGATTTCGACCCTGTTTTGATGAGAGATCATCTCTCGTTCATCCGGGACTTCGCGTCCTCTTTGATGGGTCGACAATAGGGGAGGTATATTTGGCGCGGCTTAAAAATCTCGGTTAAGAAAATTTTGCCTCGTCTGATGGTTAGCAGTTTCCCAGGCGATTGAGTTTGCAATTCGTGAATGCCGTTCAGCCAAGTCTATCAATCCTATTGACGGTCTCGACAGCATGCCTGGGTAAGTTTCGGATAAGAACTTTATGCGAAAATGAGGACATCGTCCTATTGCACCGGTTCCTGCCATGGTCTCGACATTCATCACCTACAATCAGGTCGCGCGCGACATGAAGGGCCAGCTCGACCGTATCGGCAAGACGCCGGAAATTGCGCGTGACGAGCAATATTACAAAGACAATATCGGCAAGATGAAAACAGTCGACGATTTCGTCGGCAACTATCGCCTGTTCTCCGTCGCGATGAAGGCCTACGGCCTCGAGGATATGACCTATGCGACGGCCTTCATGAAGAAGGTCTTGCAGAGCGATCTCAACGACACCAACTCCTTTGCCAACAAACTGGCGGACGATCGCTATCGCAAATTCGCAGAGGCCTTTCAGTTCTCGTCTGAAACGACGACGACTCAGACCAGCAGCCAGACCGACGACGTCATTTCTCATTATAAGCAGACGATCCAGGACCAGTCGGATGCCGTGGATTCGGCCAACACCGAATTCAAGGCCGGTATCGCCAACGTCAAATCGGTCGACGATCTCCTCAACAACGAGGGCCTGCGCACCTATGCGCTCAAAGCTTATGGCGTCGACACGCCCTATTGGAGCAAGGACTTCCTGACCAAGGTCCTGACCAGCGACGTCAACGATCCTAACAGCTACGTCAACACGATGGATTCGCCGCAAAAGTCCTCCTACCAGGCGATGGCCAAGGCTTTCAACTTCAATTCCTCCGGCACGCTCGACAGTGGCAAGACCGCACAGACCGCCGACCAGACGACGGCAACAGTGGAAGCCTACACGTTCACGGTGCCGACGCGGCTGACCGCTGCGGGCGCCAACCTCAACAAGGCTTATTTCGAAGCCCATATCGGCTCGATCACCAATGTCGACGATCTGGTCAAAGACCCGCGGATGCTCGACTATATCAAAACGGCATATGACCTGACCAAGATCAGCCTAACGAGCACGATCAAGAACATCTTGACCAGCGACCTGAGCGACCCCAACAACTACGCCACGACAATGGGTGGCTCGGCCTATGAGACCCTGGTCAAGGCCTTCAATTTCAATACGGACGGCACGATCAAGGGCGCCGCGGCCCAGACGGCGGCTCAGATTGCCACGACCTCCGATCTCTATATACAGAAATACGACAATGCCGACGAGACCGCCGACGAAGGCCTCTATACTTATTACAAGAACAATATCGGCTCGATGAACAGCGTCAAGGACATCGAGGGCACCGGCAAGCTGTATGACTTCATCCTCACCGCCTTCGGCTTCGACCCGCAAACGACGACGCAGAAGACTTTCGAGAAGGCCGTCGAAAGCGACTTGAGCGATCCGAAAAGCTTCGCCAATGCGCAAAAAGACAAGCGCTATACCGATATGGCCGCGGACTTCAATTTCGACTCCAAGGGTAACAAGGCAGCGCCGTTGCTCGCCCAGTCCCAGCAGATCATGCAGCAGATCGCTTCGGAATATGTCGTGCGCAAGACGCGTTTCGGCCATGACGACCAAAAGACCCAGGCGACCAAGGACGCGAGCGCCTACACGTCGGCCATTCAGGGCGTGAAGACGGTCAAGGACTTTCTGTCGAACCGCAAGCTGGTGGATTTCGTGCTGCAATCCAAGGGTATCGACCCGAAGACTGCCGATGACGATTTCATGAAGAAGCTGTTCGCTTCCGATCTCAACGATCCCAAAAGTTTTGCCAACCAGCAGACGGACCATCGTTTCATCGAGATCGTCGACTCCTTCAATTTCGACAGCAAAGGCAACATCGCCTCGCGCGACACCGGTATCCAGGGCAAATTCGGCCAGATGCAAACCGAATACATGTATCTGCAGCAGAACCTCGAAGAACAGGTGGGCGACGACAGTCCCGGCGCGCGCCTGGCGCTCTATTTCGAGCGCAAGCTGCCAACGCTCAATTCGGGTTACGATGTCCTCGGCGACACCGCATTGCTCGAAGTTTTCCGCACCACATTCGACCTGCCCGCAGAAATGTCCTCCATGGACGTCGATAAGCAGAAGGCACTGGTCGACAAATACCTCAAGCTCGATGATCTGCAGAACCCCGATAAGCTCAAGCAGTTCATCTCCCGCTTCACTGCCATGTACGACGTGGCCAACGACACCACGCAGGACCCGGTCCTGTCGCTGTTCGGCGGTTCGTCCTCGGCCGGCATCAGCGCCGACACGCTGCTCGCGGTCGCTCAGCTCAAGAACTGAGATCGCAAAGTCTTCCCTCTCGCTCCGCGGCGATTGCTTTTGTGCTGGAGCCGTTATATCTCTCCCAATATCACGATAAGGGAGATTTTTATGTTCCGCCGTTCATTCCTGCTCTCCGCCGCCGCCGCGGTGTCGATGAGCCTCGCCGTCGCACTGCCTGCGGCTGCAGCCGAAAAGCTGATCGTCTTTGCCGCCGCCAGCCTCAAGGGCTCGTTGGACGCCGTCGCCAAGCTCTACGAAAAGAAGAGCGGCAACACGGTTTCGATTTCCTATGCCGCCAGTGGCCCGCTCGCCAAGCAGATTGAGGCCGCCGCTCCGGCCGACATCTTCATCTCTGCCGACAAGAAATGGATGGACTATGTCGTCAAGGCCGGCGCAGTGAAGAAGGACCAGGCCGTCGACCTGCTCGGCAACCGCCTCGTTCTGGTTGCGGCCAAAGATTCCAAGATCAGCCTCAAGATCGGCAAGGGTTTCGACTTGGTTAAGGCGCTCGGCGACAGCCGTCTCGCCATGGGCGAGATCAAGAGCGTGCCGGCCGGCACCTATGGCAAGGACGCGCTGGAATATTACGGTGTCTGGAAGGATGCCGAGAAGAAGGCAGCCTTTGCCGACAACGTTCGTTCGGCGCTGAAGCTGGTCACGACAGGCGAAGCCCCGCTCGGCATTGTCTACGAGACCGACGCCAAGGCGGACAAGGGCGTGAAGGTGGTCGATTATTTCGGCGAGGAGAGCCACAAGCCTATCGTCTATCCGGCAGCGCCGATCGCTGCGTCGAAGAGCCCCGCTACCAAGGAATTCTTCGATTTCTTGAGAGGTGCGGAAGCAACCGATGTTTTCAAGAAGGCAGGCTTCACGGTGATGGCTGGCACGTGATACCGACAGCCTTTCATGCGGCCATGAAGGGCTCGGAACGCGTATGCAATTCAGTGACGCCGAATGGGTAGCGATCGAACTCAGTCTCAGGGTGGCGGCGCTGGCGGTTTCCGTCAGCCTGCCGCTCGGGATTGCCGTCGCCTGGCTGCTGGCGCGGCGTGAATTCTTCGGCAAATCGCTGCTGGCGGCGATCATCTCGCTGCCGCTGATCCTGCCGCCTGTGGTCACGGGCTATCTGTTGCTCTTGGCTTTCGGCCGCAAGGGACCGCTTGGCATCTTCCTGCAAACGGTTTTCGATTTCAGCTTCTCGTTCCGCTGGACGGGTGCGGCACTTGCCGCCGCCGTCATGGGCTTTCCGTTGTTGGTGCAGGCGATCCGCATCTCCATGGAGGCGATCGACCGAAAATTGGAGTCGGCCGCCGGCACCCTCGGCGCTAGTCCGTTCTGGGTATTCTTCACCGTCACGCTGCCGTTGGCGCTGCCGGGCATCATTGCCGGTACGGTTCTGGCTTTCGCCCGCTCGCTGGGCGAGTTCGGCGCGACGATCACCTTCGTTTCCGCCATACCCGGCGAGACGCAGACCATGGCCTCGGCGATCAGCGCGGCACTGCAGGATCCGGATGGCGAACCCGAGGCCTGGCGGCTGACGGTGCTGTCGATCCTGATCTCTTTCGCTGCAATTTTCCTGTCGGGCTTCGTCTCCCGTTTCATCGCCCGCAGGGTAGGGACGACGGCATGATCTCGGTCTCGGTTCTGCATCGCCAAGGGGATTTCATTCTCGACGCCCATTTCGAGGCTGGCGAGGGCGTCACTGCACTGTTCGGCCCCTCCGGCTCCGGCAAGACGACGCTGGTGCAGATGATTGCCGGCCTCAGCCGTCCCGACGATGCCCGGATCTGCTTCGGCAAGACCATCTGGAGCGACACTGACCAACGCATTTTCGTGCCGCCGCATCACCGCCATATCGGCTATGTCTTCCAGGAGGGCCGGCTTTTTCCGCATCTGACTGCGCGGCAGAATCTGCTCTATGGCCGCTTCTTTGCGCCGAAGGCGGAACGCAGCATCAGCGAGGAAGAGGTTGTCTCGCTGCTTGGCATTTCCCGCCTGCTCGGCGACCGTCCATCCACGCTCTCGGGCGGCGAGAAGCAGCGGGTGGCGATCGGCCGGGCGCTGCTCGCCGCACCCCGGCTGATCCTGATGGACGAGCCGCTTTCTGCACTCGACCGTGCCCGCAAGCAGGAAATCCTGCCCTATATCGAGCGCATCCGCGACGAGATCAAAATTCCGATCATCTATGTCAGCCATGCGATCGACGAGGTGGCTAGGCTGGCGACCCGTGTCGTGCTGCTTGAGGAGGGCAAGGTCAAGGCCGCCGGAAAGCCGGTGGACATCTTTCCGGATGCGGCCAGCATGCCCGAAGCAATCGCGCCGCAATCGATCCTCGAAGGCCGGTTGATCGAGCACCAGCCCAGCTATGGGCTCAGCCTCGCGCAGGTGGGCTCGAACGTGGTCACGCTGCAATTGGTCGATCTTCCCGTTGGCACTCCGGTGCGGTTCCGTGTGCCGGCCACTGACATCATGCTGGCGCTGGAAAAGCCGGCCGATATCAGCGCGCTGAACGACCTGGCAGGTACAGTGACGGCTGTCGACACAAGTGGCCCTTATGTGCAGGTGACACTCGACTGTGCGGGCCAGCGGCTGGTGTCGCGCATTACCTTGCTCTCGGCCGAGCGATTGGCGCTGGCGCCGGGCCGCAGGGTGCATGCACTGTTCAAGGCTGTCACCGTCGACAGCGCCAGCGTGTTTCACTCCTCCGCGCGGCCAGAAGTCTCCTCCTGAGGCCTGGCATTTTCCTCAAGCCAGTCCAGGTCCGACTTGAGTGCCTTTGCGGTGTGCTTTTCCATGTCGCGGAAGCGCTTCAGCAGCGTCTCGCCGAACGGCGTGAGACCCGCACCGCCGCCGCTCTTGCCGCCTTTCTTCGTTTCGATTGCCGGTTCGCGGAACATGCGGTTGAGTTCGTCGACAAGCAGCCAGCCGCGCCGATAAGACATGTCCATGCGCGCCGCCGCCTGGCGGATCGAGCCGGTCTCGCGGATCAGTTCCATCAGTTCCGCCTTGCCATGGCTCAGCGGCGCACCGCCCGGAAAAGTGAAGCGGAGATTGGTTCTGATCGCCCGGCTCACCAGCGGATCACCTTGTCCGGATTCATGATGCCGGCCGGATCGAAGGCATATTTGATCCGCCGCATCAGGTCGATCTCAATCGCCGGCCGGATCGAGGCGAGTTCGTCGCGCTTCAACTGGCCGATGCCGTGTTCCGCCGAGATCGAGCCGCCGAAGGACAGGACCAGCCCATGCACGATCTCGTTCACCTCCCGCCACTTGCCGATGAATTCAGCCTTGTCGGCGCCGATCGGCTGGGAAATGTTGTAATGAATATTGCCGTCGCCCAGATGCCCGAAAGCGCAGACGCGGACGCCGGGCATGTAGGCCAGCACCGCTTTCTCGGCCGCCCGCATGAAAGCCGGAATGGAGGAGACGGGCACGGAGACATCGTGCTTGATCGACCCACCTTCCGGCTTCTGTGCCTCCGACATGCTTTCGCGCAGATGCCAGAAGGCCCGCGCCTGCGCCGTCGAGGCGGCGATCGCCGCATCCTTGATGATGCCGGCAGTAAAGGCGCCTTCGAGCAGCGTCTGCAGCATCCGCGCGGCGCTCTCTTCGCTGTCGAATGTGGAGATGTCGACCAGCACGTACCAGGGATAGGTCTCTGCCAGTGGATCGCGGACATCAGGGATGTGCCGGATGGTGAATTCGACGCCGAGCCGCACCATGAGTTCGAAGCCGGTCAGCGACGTGCCGCAGGTCGACGTGGCCGTCTCCAAGAATTTCAGTGCATCCTTGGCACTTTCGAGGCCAACAAAGGCGACCTGATGCCCACGTGGCCTCGGAAAGAGTTTTAGCACGGCACCGGTGATGACCCCGAGCGTCCCCTCCGCGCCGATGAACAGGTCGCGCAGGTCATAGCCGGTATTGTCCTTCTTGAGCTTCCTCAACCCCCCCCAGATCTCGCCCGTTGGCAACACGACTTCGAGACCGAGGCAGAGCTGCCGCATATTGCCATAGGCGAGCACCTGCGTGCCGCCGGCATTGGTGGAAAGATTGCCGCCGATCTGGCAGCTTCCCTGCGAGCCGAGCGATAGTGGAAAAAGCCGGTCATGCTCTTCCGCCACCTTGTGGATATTGTCGAGGATACAGCCGGCATCGATGGTCAGGGCGTTGGCCGAGCTGTCGACCTCGCGCACCTTGTTCATGCGCGACAGCGTCAACAGCACGTCGCTCCTGCCGTCACGCGGCGTCTGTCCGCCGACATGACCGGTATTGCCCGATTGCGGCACGATCGGCGTCTTCGTCTCGGTGGCGAGCGCCATGATAGACGCCACCTCGGCCGTGCTGCCAGGTTTCAGCAGGAGAGGGGAGGCCCCGTGATAGAGCCCGCGGGTTTCTGTAAGGTGCGGCGCGATTTCGGCCTGATCGGTGATCGCGTTGGCTTCGCCGACAATGGCAGCGAAACGGGAAATGAGCGAACTGTCCATGTGCAAACCCCTCAGCCGCGAATATCATTTGATATCTTACTCTCTCGGCGCCGCCGCCCGCATCAGCCGGTCGTTGATCGCCTCGCCCAGCCCTTCCGTCGGCACCGGCGCAAAGGCGATCGATGCGGCATCCATGGCATCGGCTTTCTTCATGATGGCGAAGAGATTCGCCGCCGCTTCGCGCAAGTCGCCGGTCGGGCTGAGATTGAACTTCGATGCCGCCCCATCCGTCCCGGGAACCGCCTGGTTGCCGAAATTGACGAACACCTCGCCGTCCCGCACCGTGTCGACATTCATCCGCACCCGCGCGTCAGGCGCGTAGTGCGAGGCGAGCATGCCCGGCGCCTCGATCGCCTCAGCATGGTCGGAGCGCTCGACGCCAACACCGAGCACCTTCTCGATCTCCGCGACATCAAGCCCGCCTGGCCTGAGCAGCCGGACCCTGTCGCCCTCGACCTTGATGATCGTGCTTTCCACGCCGACGCCGGCTGCACCGCCATCGAGGATCAGTTCGACCCTGCCACCCAGATCTGCTGCCACATGCTGCGCCGATGTAGGGCTGATCCGACCCGACGTGTTTGCGCTTGGCGCAGCGAGAGGCTTGCCAAAGGCCGAAATCAGCAGGCCGGCAAATCCCTTGGGAACACGAATGCCCACGGTTGGCAGTCCTGCGGTGCAGAGTTCGTGGATCGTGCTTTCCGGCTTGAGCGGCAGAACCAACGTTAGCGGCCCCGGCCAGAAAGCCTCGGCCAGCGCCCGCGACATAGGATCGAAAACCGCATGCTGCTCCGCCATCTCCAGCCCCGACATATGTGCGATCAGCGGATTGAAACGCGGCCTGCCCTTGACCTCGTAGATCCGCGAAATTGCCGCCGGATTGGTGGCGTCGGCCGCCAGCCCATAGACTGTTTCGGTGGGAATGGCGATTGGTTCACCAGCCGCCAGCACGCGGCAGCCCTCGGCACGCGCCCGCTCGGGCTCCATCTCGATATCGATCAGTTCGGCCATTCCAAATTATCTCGCACTCGGGAGACTGTTAACGCGCTCTGCACAAGATTCCAACGTATCTTGTTCACCAAGCTTATCAGACGCCTTTCAGCCAAGCCGCAATTGTCTGAATAGAGCGATAGAGAATCGCGGGATCATCACCCATCGGTACAAAGCCATTCGACTGCCAGTAAGCCTCGGCCTCGCGATCAATAGCCTTCACCACAACCACCCGGCCGCCAATGATCTCGGCTGCTTGCAAACTTCGTTGAAGGGCATGCTTCAAAAGCGCGCTGCCGAGGCCCATGCCCATGAAAGCCTTGTCGACCGCCAGTTGGCCGACGAGAATGGCGGGAATACGCTGGGGATGCTGTCCGGTGCGGACGCTGCGAGAAAGAGACGCCGGCAGCACCTCGGTCGGCGCCAGCCCGTAGAAGCCGGCAATTTCTTCTCCCGCCAACGCGACCAGTACGCGTGTGAAACCGTTTCGCTGATTGGCGAGAGCATGCTTGCGCAACCATTCATTCAGCGCCGGCTTGTCGCAATCGAAGCGGCTGGTATCATGGTGCGCTTCGAGCAAGCGCGGAGCGGAAAAAAGTTGCGGCTGCGGGGTCATGACGACGTCCAGATGGCGCCGACGTTATTGCCCGGCTTACTCATTCCTTCCAGGGGGCCTGTCTTGCAAGCCTTTCAGCCAGCTTGGCGGGTGCGGAAGCCAGTGGCTCGCGCAAGCTTTCTGTAAAGGTCTCAAATGCATCGGGCGAGACGCGGATGACGGTCTCGTTCAGTATGGCAAGCTGCGCCTCCTGTAGTGCAGCCTTCCGCATGAACTCGGTGCGGGACAGGCCGCTCAGCAGCGCGCCGCGATCGATGAGATCGAGGTCGTCTTCCCGCAGCCGCATCGAAACAGCGACATCACGCTTTGCCGAAGATGTGGACATGATCATTCATTCTGTAATCTGTATTGCAGAATGATATACATCCCAGCGCCGCATTTCACAAGCTCCGGATGATCTTCCTAAGCACGTCGTGCTTCGCCCCCAGCATCAGCACGTTCCTCATTGCTGCTTTGGGATCGTCGGTGCGGAAGAGGATGCCGTCGCCGCGCACGTTCTTGTTGACTGCGAGCTTCTTCTGCTCCTCGTCCTTTTCCAGCGCGATGGCGAAATACATGCGCGTGGCGCGCATGTTGATCTTCTCGAAAGCCAGTTCGTCGGCGGCGATGTCGGCGAAGAAATTGGCGATGTAGAAGGACCAGCGGATGTCCTTGAACTCGGCGAAATCCGTCTTCGCCAGCGTCACATGACAATAACCGAGATGCGGCGTGCCCTTCAGCGTGCGGTGGAACACGACCTTGGGGAACTGGATCGATTTGTGGAAATTGTTAAGCCGCTCATGCGTCTTGTCGCCGACAAGATTGAGATATTTGCCCGTCCGCTCGGCCACCTCTTCGTAGGAGAGGTAGCGCTTGCGGATGATATCCCAGTTCGGCCTGTTGCGGTCGATGCGGCCTGTCCGCAGGAATTCGGATTCCTTCGGCACTAGGGCTCTCGTCCGGGTCTCCGATTCGAAATAGCGCAATTCAGCTGCCATGTCGTTTAAAAGCGCGTTGGACTGTTCTTGCATCAGCCTAGTCCCAAGAAACTTAACATAGTTTTAACAACTAGTTGTCGAGGGTTTCGCGAGGCTTGCTGGGGACCGCTTCAAGGCTCAGTTGAGCGCCGTTTCCAATGGTTTTATGGTGCGGCGGGAATAGACCGCCCGTGCCGCTACCCAGAAGGGCGTGCTGGTGCCGACCGTGCCATGGACGCTGACGAGATATTGCAGCGCCGGCGGCCTTTCGGGCAGCAATTGACCCTGCGGCCAGTTCTTCGCCAGCGCCTCGCGCTTGAGCGGCACGGTGTTGACGTCGATGTCGTCAAGCGTGCCGTCGATCCGCATGGGGCAGTCGCGATCATTGCAATTGACGCCGGAGGAGAATTGCCAGAGCAGGTAATTGTCCCAGTTGCCCATCGGGAAGACGCCCTTGATTTCCGGGCGGTAGCGCGCATACCAGAGCGGCAGCCGCGACAACAGGCGGTATTCGTCGCGATGTGCGGCGATGTAGCGCGCTGTATCATTGTTGGTGTAGAGCACCGGATAGCGCCCTGTCCGCGTCTTGATATGGCTCGCGAAGGTCTCGGCATCCTCAAGCGACATATATTGCTTCGAATCGAGGCTCTCGATGTCGAGCACCATCATTTCGTCGCCACTCGGCGTTGCATAGTCGAGGAAGTGGTTGGCCTGGTCGATGGGATTGCCCGGCCGTCCAAGATGATAAGCGCCCCACAGCAATCCCTTCGCCTTGGCCAGGATTCGCCGCGTCTGGAAAAGTTCGCGGCTGACAGCATATTTGCGCCACATGGTCTTGCAGTGGGCAAAACTGTCGCCGCTGTGCTTTCTGCGGCAGTCATAAACTTCGGGCAGGCCGTCGGAGGCCTTGGAGATGAAACCGGCGATCCGCTTATCGGCAGCCAGCTTGTCCCAGTCGATGATGTTGAGTTCATAGGCATCGATGACGACCGGCGTCGTTTCATCGGTCCAGGGCGTATCGTCGGTGGCCCACGCACACGACGATCCAAAAAGGGCGATCAGCCCCAACACAATACCTGCTACGTTCTTCATACACCCTGTCCGCCACGGGGTCCAAAATGGAATTGTGGGCCATTAAGGTTAACAAAGGATGAAAATAAGACAGAGCTAATATTATCCTTCAGACACTTGGTATTACAGGGGCAGCATGGCGCCCAAGGCGCCGAGCATTGGCGAGGCGAGGTGAAGCGGATTGACGCCGCGCTTCATTCGGCCGAGCACTTCTCGCAGCGCCGCCACCTGTCGTGAATGTGGACGGCGTACGAAGGCGATCTTGCGGACATGCTTCTCGATGTCCCAGAGCGCTCGGCTGCCGCCGGCAAAGAAGGCGATGTCGCCGGCTTTGAGCAGGCGGGTATCGCCGGTCTCGGAGGTGACCCGTACCGCGCCGTCGAGAATGAACACGGTCTCCTCATCATGGAAAGTCCACCAGAAGCTGCCGGCCGAGCATTCCCAGATATTGGTCGAGGTCCGGCCGTCGAGGCTTTCGGAATGCAGCCCGGCCCGGGCGATGGGAGCACCCGAAACGATCCAGTCGGGATTGATCGGCGCGGCTTCGAGCGCGACTTCGTCCGGGCGTGCCGCGACAAAGGCAGGATCGATCATTGCCATTGCGGTCGTGGCGTGCTGCTGCGACATGAATTCCCCATTTCTGTTCGCGGTTGGCGAGCTATGGCAGGAAAATTCTCGGAAACGATTGAACGAGCCACTAAAATTTGATCGAACAGGCATCTATCCGCAAATGCGCGGGAGAATTCGGAAGGAGAATGTCATGAAGGTTCTGGTCGTCGGTGCAACCGGACTCCTCGGTTCGGCTGTGGTTGCCGAGCTATCCAAGCGCCACGAGGTGATCGCCGCCTCGCGCAGCAGCAGCGTCAAGGTGGACGTCAAGGATCCCGCCAGCATCAAGGCGATGTTCGAGGTGGTCGGCAAGGTCGACGCGATCGTCTTCACCGCCGGCAAGGCGCATTTTGGGCCGCTGGCGGAGATGACGCCAGACAAGATGGATATCGGCATCAAGGACAAGCTGATGGGCCAGGTCAATCTGGTGGTCATCGGCGCCGACTATCTCAATGACGGCGGCTCGTTCACGCTGGTCAGCGGCATTCTCGCCGATGAGCCGATCCGGGCCGGTACCAATGCCAGCCTCGTCAATGGCGCGATCAATTCTTTCGTGATCTCGTCCGCCATCGAACTCAAGCGCGGCATCCGCATAAATGCGGTGAGTGCCACCGTATTCGAGGAAGCGATGGAGCACTATGGTCCGTTCTTCCCCGGCTTCAAGCCGGTGCCAGTGGCCGATGTGGCGCTTGCCTTCGCGCGTAGCGTTGAAGGCGCCGATACCGGCAAGATCTACAAGATCGGTTACTGATCACTCGAAGAAGACGAGGTCCAGGTCGCGATCGGGCACATAGTTCTTGGCGTCGAATTGATAGCGCGTCGGCGAGATCTGGCGCGCCTTGACGCAGAATTGCGCCACCGCCTCCGGCTTCTCCTTGTCGATGATCATGTGGAAATCGCCGATCGGCCCGGCCCAGGTCCGCGCGGTCGAGAGGATATAGGACAGCGAAAATTGCGCGGCATAGGCATAGTCGCCGGTCTTCCTGGCCTCCAATGCCTTTACGGCGGCCTGAACATTCTTGTCGAGGCAATAGAGCCGGATCTGGTCCGGCTCCGGCTTCATGTCGCCTGAATAGAAGGACATGTTCGACGTATCGAGCGACGGCTTGTAGCTGTGGACGATGTGCACGACCTTGCCAGGCGCGAATGTCTGATCGAAGAAGAATTTGCTCTTCGTTACCCATTGCGGCGAGAAATCGCCTTCCGTGCCGGCCACGGCGCCGATAGAGGCAAGCTTGGCCAAGGTCTTTTTCGGCAAGGTCGGTAACAGGTCGAGATAGGTTCCATAGGGTCGGACAAGTGGAATGCCCGCGGCCTTCAATTCAGCCGTGACGTCCTTGCCGCCGGGCGCGAAGGCGCGCTGTTCCAGCCCATGCTTGACCGGTTTGCCATCGACCACCGTGGTGAAGCCAACGAAGTTGTCATTGTCCTCGACCGGAATGTAGAGACCGTCATTGTCGGCGGTATTCATGTCGGGTAGGGGGAAGGCGATCGTGACGGTCTCGGCCTTGTCGCCGGTATTGACGAACTGGAAGTCGGCCGTGATCAGCGAGCGCGATAGTGTCAGGGTTTCCGCTCTCATCGTGATCGTATGGGATTGCCCGAACACCAGCGCCCCGTTCCGGAATGCGGCCAGCCCGTCATCGGCAAAGGCTTGTGGAGACAGGCCGGCCAGAAACAGGGCGGCCAGTGTCAATCGGCGGAACAGCATTCCCGTCTCCCATCTGGAATCGGATCGGCGCAAAGACGCTACTTGAGGATACGTGCTCGCTTGAGTGCGATCCAGGCCAATGCAATCGATATGACGATGACAATCATCGCAAGGATCGTGCCGCTCGCCGAGTGCGAGAACGGCAGGTTTTCCGTGTTCATGCCGAAAAAGCCGGTCACCAGGGTCGGCGGCATCAGGAAGGCGGTCGCGAGCGAAAGGATGTAAAGGTGCCGGTTCGTCTCTGCCTGGCCGCGCGAATCGATGTCTTCGTGCAGAAGCCGGGCACGTTCCTGCAGCGAATAGACATCCCGCTCGACAGTCTCGATCCGCTCCGTCAAGCGCTGTGCCATGTCCTGAAAACCTTCCGGCACTTCGTCTTCGTCGGCGGCTACGGCGCGCCGCAGGAGCGCGATCTCCGTGCGCAGATGCCGGTGAAGCTTGATGATTGTCCGGCGTGCCGGCGCCAACCTGGGACTTTCGTCGCGCTGCGCGCCTTCGTAGACGAAATCCTCGATAATGTTCAGCTCTTCGTTGATTTCCAGCACGATCGCCATGACGGTACGCTGGAATTCGATCACCAGAGCAGCCAGAACATCCAGTGGGCTGCGAATCTTGGTGCTCTTGTCGACGAACGCCCGCGCATGGTCGATGCTTCTCAGTGGATGCAGCCGCGTCGTCACGATCAGATTGCCGGTGACAGCGAAGTGCAGCCAGCCGATCTCCGAGGTCATTTCATCGAAGCCGCGCTGGAAATCGACCAGCGTGCCGCAGACGAGATCCGCAGAGAGCGACAGCGCCGCATGCGGGTCACGATTGGTGAGCGCTTGGACCGCTTCGATGGATAGGTCCGGCAGACTTTCTAGAAAGGCAGGCACGCGCGCATCGGAAAGGCCGAGATGCAGCCAGACGAAGCCCTCATTGACCTTGATGTCACGCATCGTACAGGTCGGCGACATCCGCTCGGATTGCCCCGCGCTCGGATGGAAACGATGTGCCCAGACGAAACCGGGAATATTGGAAACAGCAAGTTCCATGTAGGGTGCCCGCTGAGCAGAATTTTAGGAAGCCTTAGACCCGCTTTATGACAGTTGTGCAACAGGGCAACAAGACATGGAGTCGCATCTTCGGCATGCTCTGAATGACCAATCGTTATCCGTCTCTACGCGGAAGGCTTGCGGAAGGCGAGCCTATGAGGATGATAAACGTGTCGCACTTTCCCGATATCCTGCTGACGGAGATGTCAGCGAAATCGGGATGCCGGCGCTCAGCGCCGCAAGGAGCAAACGGGTGAGGGAAGAGAGAATGTCTGAAATCGTGATCGAACGGCCCGAGGCGCATCCCGGTGTCATCGTCATCCGCATGAACCGCCCCGATAAGAAGAACGCCATCACGCGTTCCATGTATGCGGCGATGACGCTGGCACTGATGGAGGCCAATGCCGATGACGAAATCAAGGCGGCGGTGTTCTTCGGCGTACCGGGCAGTTTTTCCGCTGGAAACGACCTGGCCGACTTCATGGCGATCGCCAAGGATGTATCGCTTGCCAAGGAGGTCCACGGCTTCATTCATCAGCTGCCGATGTTCGAAAAGCCGCTGCTCTCCGGCGTCGACGGGCTGGCTATCGGCATCGGTACGACACTCAACCTGCATTGCGACCTGACCTTTGCGACGCCGCGGTCCTTCTTCCGCACGCCGTTCACCGATCTGGCGCTRGTACCGGAAGCAGCGTCGAGCCTGCTTGGCCCGCGCATCATGGGCCAGCAGCGCGCCTATGCCATGTTCGCCGCCGGCGTCGGCTTTTCGGCCGAGGAGGCACGCGAAGCCGGACTGGTCTGGAAAATCATCGGCGAGGACGACTTGGAGGCCACGACGCTAGCCGCTGCCTCCGAACTCGTCGCCAAGCCGCGCAAAGCCCTGGCGATCACCCGCAAGCTTCTCAAGGGCTCGATCGGCGAAATCCATGCGCGGATGGAGGATGAGACGATTTACTTCAACAGCCAGCTTCAATCGCGCGAGGCGATGGAGGCCTTCCAGGCGTTCGTGAATAAGAAGAAGTAGGGCTTGAGATTATTTGCATCGGTGGCTACATTGTAGCTACAAGGAGTTTTCTATGCCTACTGACACTATGGTTCGCGCCAGGATCGATTCCGTTACCAAGGAAAAAGCGACTGAAGCTTTGGCGCGCATGGGCCTTTCCGTCTCTGATGCGATAAGGCTGCTTCTGGTAAGGATTGCTGCGGATGAGGAGTTTCCGTTCCCGATCAAGACACCAAATGCAGCGACACGTGCGGCGATAGCTGAGTTGGAAGAGGGCAAGGGTAAGCGCTTCGATTCAGCGGAGGCCTTGTTCAAGGATTTGGGAATTTGAAGTACTGACGCCAGTCCGATCCACGCAATTCAAGCGCGATCTGAAACGTATCGAAAAGCGTGGCAAAGACCTGCATAAGCTGGGCTCCGCTCTGCTGCTGTTGATCAACCAGCAAGAGTTGCCGGCACAATTTCGGGATCATCCGCTAAAAGGTGCATGGAGCGGATATCGTGATCTTCACATTGAACCGGATTGGTTGTTAATCTATCGGATATCAGCCAACGAATTGCTTCTGGCACGAACAGGGTCGCATGCCGACTTGTTCGTTGAATAGTTACCGCTCCAGCAGCGCCACCGCCTCGACATGCGACGACCAGAGAAACTGGTCGATTGGCGTCACTGATCTAAGCTTGTAGCCCCCACTGATCAGGATTGACAAATCACGCACCAGCGTCACCGGATTGCACGACACGGCGGCGATGCGGCCCACCTTGGAACGAGCAAGTTCGTGGCATTGCGCTTCCGCCCCGGCACGGGGCGGGTCAAAACAGAGCGCATCGATCTGCTTGAGGTCCATAGGCTGCATCGGCCGGCGGAAGAGGTCGCGACGTTCGATGGTGACCGGCTTCAAGCCCTGGCTGTTGCGGGCGGCAAGATCAAGCGCGGCAAGCGCCGGTGCCTCGAATTCCACCGCATGCACCGCGGTCGTGCGGGCGAGCCTGAGTGAAAACGTGCCGATGCCGGCAAACAGGTCGGCGACGCGCTTGGCCTTGCCGATATGGCTGATGACCAGTTCGGCCATGGCGTTTTCGGCCCTGAGCGTCGCCTGCATGAAATTGCCGGGTGGCAGCACGACCGGCACGCCGCCGAAATCGGTAATCGGCTTCTGTGGTTCGACAATGATCTCGGCGGCGATCGACAGCCGGGCGATGCCCTTTTCCTTCAGCACCAGATCGACCGCGGCTTGCCGCTTCTTCGCGTCGATCTTGCGCAGATCGGTGAAATTGATGTCGAGGCCCGACGTCGTTGCCTGCACGGTGACGCGAAAAGGTTCACTCCCTGATGCAAGCGCAGATGCCAGCCGCCGCACCGTTGGCAGCCGGGAAACCAAGCTCGGATGGGCGATGGGACATTCCTCGACAGGAACAATGTGATGGCTGCCGGCCTGCATATAGCCGAGAAGCACGCCCTTGTCGGTCAACCGGCCGGTCATCGTCACACGCCGCCGCTCGCCGGGAGAACATGCCACGAGCGGCGCGACCTCTGTCTCTAATCCTTTGGCCTTCAGCGCTTCGACGACGAGATTGCGCTTATAGTCCTGATAGGGCTGGTCAGTCCAATGCTGCAGCGAACAGCCGCCGCAGGCGCCGCCAAGGCCCTCGGGACCGAAATGCCGACAGCGTGGCGGCACGCGCTCGGGCGAGGTCGTGCTCCATGACATCGCCGTGCCATGGTTTTTCACCCGCGCGATCGCCACCTCCTCGCCCGGCAGGGTGAAGGGCACATAGACCGGACCGTCAGCGCTGTGGGCAATGCCGTCGCCTTCGGCGCCGATGGATTGGATGGTGACGGTCTCTGTGCTCATTGTTTGCGTCCGGCCAGGAGGAATTCGAAATTTCCGTCGCCGCCGGAAATCGGGGAGGGGATTACACCGAGGCCTTGCCAGCCGCCAAGCGAATTCAACCAACCGGCCATGTCTTCGGCAATTTTCGGGCCGAGCGCTAGGTCTTTGAGAATGCCGCCCTTGCCGATCGCCTCGCGCCCCGCTTCAAACTGCGGCTTGACCAGCAAGACGCACCACGCGCCGGATGCCGCAAACGCCAGCGCCGGCGGCAGCGCCAGCCTCAGTGAGATGAACGAGACATCCGAAACCACCGCCCGGATTTCCCTTCCTCCGAGGTGGGCGAGGTCGAGTGCCCGCGCATTGACGCCTTCGAGATTGGTAATTCGAGCATCACCCCGCAGTCGCTCATCAAGCTGATCATGGCCGACATCCACGGCAACCACATGCGCTCCGCCCCGCTCCAGCAGCACCTGTGTAAAGCCGCCGGTGGAGGCGCCGATATCGAGACAATCATAGCCCTCCGGAGAAAGCCCGAAATGATCGAGCCCGGCAATCAGCTTCAGCGCCGACCGCGAGACATAGGCTTGCGCCGGATCATCGATTACAATCTCCACATCCGACGAAACCATCGCTCCGGCCTTGCTCGCCACTTTGTCATCGACCGTCACCGTTCCCCGGTCGATGGCGTCTCGCGCCCGCGACCGGCTGTCGAACAGGCCGCGCCGGGTCAGAAGCTGGTCGAGGCGGATGAGGTCGGGCATTTCATTCCTGGATAATTTCGACGGTTTCAAACTCATAACGATCTGTGCCATGATCGGCTATCGAATATCGACGACTTTCAACGGAGTCAGCCATGTCCTTCTTCCCCGGCGTCGATCCCGAAGCGGGCGATCATGATGCGGCCGATCAGGTCGAGCTGCTGGTCATCCCGCGCACCTCCGATATCGGCAATTTTGAGGTCCGTCGCGCCCTGCCGAATTCCCGGCGCCGTCTTGTCGGGCCGTTCATCTTCTTCGATCGCATGGGGCCGGCCGTCCTCAAACCGGGTCAGGCGGTCGATGTGCGACCGCATCCGCATATCGGGCTGTCGACCGTGACCTATCTGTTCGATGGCGAGATGACGCATCGCGATAGCCTCGGCACCGGCATGGTGATCAAGCCCGGCGACGTCAACCTGATGACTGCGGGCCGCGGCATCGTCCATTCCGAACGCACGCCACAGGAATTGCGCGGCACCGAATTCGCGCTGTCCGGCCTGCAGACCTGGCTGGCTCTGCCGGATGGCCATGAAGAAATTGATCCGCGCTTCCATCATGCGAGCATCGAGACGCTGCCGGAATTTTCCGATCGCGGTTTTTCCGGCCGTGTGGTGATCGGCAAGTGGCAAGGTCTGGTCTCGCCTGTGCCCGTGCCGTCAGAGACACTCTATGTCGATCTGCGTATAGAACCCAATTCCGCTTGCCCTTTCCACGCCGGTCAGGAGGAGCGTGCGGCCTATATCCTGTCGGGTTCGCTTTCCGTCTCTGGCATTCGCCACGAGGCCGATCAATTGCTGATTTTCCGGCCTGGCGACACGGTCGACCTGGTGACCGGCGACGAGCCTTGCCATGTCATGCTGTTCGGCGGCGAGGCACTGGGTTCCAAGCGCCATATCTGGTGGAATTTCGTCTCCTCCTCCAAGGAACGCATCGAGCAGGCCAAGGAGGAATGGCGTACCGGCAAGTTCGACATTGTCCCGGGCGACGAGGCGGAATTCATTCCTTTGCCGGCGGTGTGATGCCGGATGGCAGGTCATATAGCTCGATCTTGGCGAGCGAATTGCCGTAGTAGCGCACGAATTTGCGGGACGCCAAAATCTTGTTCTTGATGATGCCGGCCGGATCGTAGAGTGCCACCGATACCTGGACCAGCCAGACACGGCCATGCGACTTGAGTGCCTGGTCGACCAGCGCCGTATCCGCCGGAATGATCTTCGGTGCGCCCAGATTGCTGCCATAGACGCGTGGCAGGTTGCGCTGCGGATAGCAGCCGGGAATGCAGACCACCGGCGGGAAATGCGCCTGGCGCTTTGCATAATAATCCACGGCGATAACGCCTTCCGCGGGCGTAGCGATGACGATGTCGCCAGGCTGGGCGTCACGGGCGATGATCGCCATCAGCGACTTCCAATCGTCGATCGGCTTGCTGAAGTCCAGCGCCGCAGTGGGTATAAGGAAAGCGAAGACCACAATGGCGAGCAACGGCCGGAGCCATGCCGCACGCGTTGCCGATAGAATGCCGAAGGCGATCACCAGGAAGCCGAGCGGCACTGTCCAGGCGAACAGGCGCTGGATATAGACCGGCTTCACCCAGAAGGTGAAGGCCAGCATGGCATAAAGCGGCACCAGCAGGATGACTGCCGCCAGCACCGCCTGCGCTGGCGCGCCTTTGGCGAGACGATAAAGGCCAAGCGTCAGAAGTGCCAGCGAGAGTATCACTGCGAACCAGTGCGATCCGAGAAACAGCATCCAGGCACTGTAGAGATCACGCGGCTTTGGTTCGAGCCAGAAGGCCAGGCCGGAGAATGCACGCGATTGCATGAGGAACAGCGGCGCATAGGGTGCAAAGACCATCAGGGCCAGCACACCCGCGGCGCAGAAAATAACGAAATTCCTCAGCCGCTGTTCGGCTGGCGTGAAGATAAGCGACAGGATCAGCCCGCACCAGATACCCATGTCGATGAAGAAGCTGGTATTGTGCAGCCAGAGCGCTGCACCGCCCGCGACGCCGAGGACGAGTGCCGGCACAATCCAGATATTGACGGGCCTGACAGTCTTGGCTTGCCGAAGCCGCTCGACCAGCACGATTGCGGCCACCACGGCGACCGTCGCCGCAAGCATTTGGAGCGCATAGGGGCGGGCATTCTGCGCCTCGCGGATGCTGGCATAGTTGACGGCGAGGAACGCCGCGCCGAGCAGGCCGACGCTTGCGCTGATCCACCCCGACCGGGTCAACCGGCCCGATATCGCGATGGCGAAGATCGTCCCCAGGCTGGCCGTAAGCGACAGGCTTCTGAGGCCCAGTTCGGAATTGCCGAACAGCATCCTCCAGAGCTTCAGCAAGGTATAGTAAGTCGGTGGATGCGTCTCGTAGAACGGCACCTCGTGCCAGAGTACGGTGAACGATTGGGAAGAGAACCATTCGGTATAGAGTTCATCGATCCAGAGCGAACGGCTGCCTATCCCCGGCAACCGGAAGAGCAGCCCAACGATGAGGATCAACAGGACGAATAGCCAGAAATAGCGCTCGATGATCGTCCTGAACTGCTGTCCTGTCTTCTCTGCCGTCACGAAATCGCACCTCGGATAGGAATGAAGTCTCAAGAATTCGCCGTTGGTGTCGAAACTCCCGAAGGATTCCGGCGATCTTGGGACGGCAGATCCATGATCGCGCAAACTCGCAAGCCCTGTGCCCTGTTTCGCGGCGCAAAGCAATTTTTTGCAAAGGCTCAGGGTTCCAATCCGCCTTCTTCGCCGTGACCGCTTCCTCGTTGCGCGCAAAACGTTTTAGGATCAGAGCGTCGTAGACGACGGAGGTACAGATGACGAGTGAATATTCCTTCCGCGATCCGAAGAATCCGGGCGCGCCGATGATTCCTCGAGCCGAATGGGACCGCGCGCCCTATAATCGCTGGAGCTTTCTCAATGTCCGCGACCTCGTACCGACGACCGAGGTCTGGCGTGGCGCGGAGCCTGCTTCGGTCTTGCCGCAAGCGCATCAGGAGATAGGCGGCCTGGGCTTCCCCCACGACGGCAGAGCCTGGACGATCGCCGAATTCCTCGACGAGACCTTCACCGACGGTTTTCTCGTCTTGCACAAGGGCAGGATCGTTTCCGAAACCTATCTGAACGGCATGCGGCCGCACACGCTGCATCTGTCGCAATCGGTTGGCAAGTCGGTGACGGGCGCGGTCGCCGGCATTCTCATCCATCGCGGCCTTGTCGATCCCGCAGCACCGGTGACGCATTATCTGCCGGAACTGGACGCGACGGCTTATCGCGGTGCCACCGTGCAGCAGGTGCTCGACATGACCACCGGCGTGATCTTCGACGAGACTTACACAGCAGTCGATTCGCACTGTGCCTGGCTCGACGCCGCCTGCGGCTGGAAGGAGCGCAAGGGCGATCATTGGCCCGAAACAGTGTGGCAGCTCATCCTGTCGCTCGAGGAGAGCGAGCGGCCGCACGGAGCGCTGTTCCAATACCGATCGATCGAGACCGACGTTCTGGCCTTCATCCTGCAGCGCGTGTCGGGCAAGCCGTTGGCCGAACTCGTCAGCGAGGAACTCTGGATTCCGCTCGGCGCCGGTGAGGATGCGTCATTCACCGTCGATTCGGCCGGCTATGCGCTCGCCTGCGGCGGCTTCAACGCGACGCTTCGCGACTATGGCCGGTTCGCCGACATGATCACCCATGGCGGCGCGTTCAACGGCCGCCAGATCGTACCGTCCGAATGGGTGGCCGAGACCCGCAATGGCGGCCGGCATCCACTGTTCACCGGCGATTACCGTGTCACGCTGCCGAATGGCGCCTATCACAACCAATTCTGGATCGAGGATGTCGACCGACCGGTGCTGCTGGCGCGAGGCGTCTTCGGCCAGATGCTCTACATGGACCAGGCTGCAGAATTCACCGCCGTAAAGCTTTCAACCTGGCCCGATTTCACCAATCCGGAGCGCACGAAGCTCTCGCTTGCCGCGGTGAGGGCGGTTCGCGACGCCTTGACATCATCTTGAACAAAACGCCGTGCAAAACGGTTTAATCACTGAAAAATGAGGCATTTACCTTTGCCCTCGATGGAGATTGTCTGTAATCTGGCGCCCTATGCCTTAATTTCTGCGTCCTTTGCGGTTGAAAAGGACGACAGGACAGATAAATAGCATCGGATGTCAAAAAGGTCCGGTGGACAGGATAAACCGTGAGCTCAATGCCGCAGACGCCGCTTCTCGATCAAGTCAATTATCCGGAGGATCTCCGGAAACTCGATGACAAGGACCTGCCGCAGCTGGCCGCCGAGCTCCGGTCCGAAATGATCGATGCCGTGTCGCGCACCGGCGGCCATCTCGGCGCCGGCCTGGGTGTCGTCGAATTGACCATCGCCATTCACAAGGTGTTCAATACGCCCGACGACCGGCTGATCTTCGATGTCGGCCATCAGTGTTATCCGCACAAGATTCTCACCGGTCGCCGCGACCGCATCCGCACGCTTCGGCAGGAAGGCGGGCTCTCCGGCTTCACACGGCGTGCTGAGAGCGAATATGACCCCTTCGGTGCGGCCCATTCCTCGACCTCGATTTCCGCTGGCCTCGGCATGGCGGTGGCTGCCGAGCTCGACCAGTCCAAGCGCAATGTCATCGCCGTGATCGGCGACGGGGCGCTCTCCGGCGGCATGGCCTTTGAGGCGCTCAACAATGCCGGCTCGCTCGACGCGCGGCTGATCGTCATCCTCAATGACAACGATATGTCGATTGCTCCGCCCACCGGCGCGATGAGCGCCTATCTGGCGCGGCTCGCCTCGGGCCGCACCTATCTCGGTTTCCGCGAGATCGGCAAGAAGCTCACTGCCTATCTCGGCAAGAAGATCGACCGCGCCATCACCCGCGCCGTCGAGCATGCACGTGGTTATGTCACCGGCGGCACGCTGTTCGAAGAACTCGGCTTCTACCATATCGGCCCGATCGATGGTCATTCCTTCGAGCATCTCCTGCCCGTGCTGCGCAATGTCCGCGACAACGGCAATGGCCCGGTGCTGATCCATGTCGTCACCCAGAAGGGCAAGGGCTATGCGCCGGCTGAGGAAGCCGCCGATAAATATCATGGCGTCAACAAGTTCGACGTCATTACCGGCGCCCAGGCCAAGGCCAAGCCGAACGCACCGTCCTACACCTCGGTCTTCGCCGAGGCACTGATCCAGGAGGCCGAACTCGATCCAAAGATCATCGGCATCACCGCCGCCATGCCGAATGGCACCGGCCTGGACAAGTTTGCCGAGATCTTCCCGAAGCGCATTTTCGATGTCGGCATTGCCGAACAGCATGCGGTGACCTTCGCCGCCGGCCTCGCCGCCGATGGCTACAAACCCTTTGCGGCGATCTACTCTACCTTCCTGCAGCGCGCCTATGACCAGGTCGTGCATGACGTGGCGATCCAGAGCCTGCCGGTACGCTTTGCCATCGACCGCGCCGGCTATGTCGGTGCCGACGGCCCCACACATGCCGGCTCGTTCGACACCACCTACCTTGCGACGCTGCCCGGCTTCGTCGTGATGGCAGCGGCCGACGAGGCGGAACTCAAGCATATGGTCCGCACGGCAGCCGCCTATGACGATGGTCCGATCTCCTTCCGCTATCCGCGCGGCGAGGGCGTCGGCGTCGAAATGCCGGTGCGCGGCGAAATCCTGCAAATCGGCAAGGGCAGGGTGGTCAAGCAGGGCAGCAAGGTGGCGCTGCTCTCGTTCGGCACCCGTCTTGCAGACTGTCTGCTTGCGGCGGAAGACCTCGATGCTGCCGGTCTTTCGACCACGGTCGCCGATGCCCGCTTCGCCAAGCCGCTCGATCTGGATCTCATTCGCCAGCTCGCCCGGCATCACGAAGTGCTGGTGACGGTGGAAGAAGGCTCAATCGGCGGCTTCGGTGCCCATGTCCTGCATATGCTGGCGCATGAAGGTTATCTCGACGGCCGGCTGAAGGTCCGCCCTTTGGTCATGTCCGACACGTTCATGGACCAGGCCAAGCCCGAGGCGATGAACGCCATGGCGGGCCTCGACCGCAAGGGCATCGTCAAGACTGTGTTCGGCATGCTCGGCGAAAAGGGCATCGGTCTCGGCGTCGCCGGCTGACCTTTTACCAAGGAATTCTGATGCGCGATTGCGCCGTGATGCCTATGGTGCCTGTGTCGGCGTCAGCAGCAAGATATCGAGGTCCCGTTCCGGGGTGAAATCCGTGGCATTCATCTCGAACGTGGTCGGCCCGGTCTTCTTCAAGTCCTTGCCACAGAAGCTGACATAATTGGCCGCGTCGCCCTTGTCGACGATCAGCTTGAACTTGCTGATTGATCCTTCCCAGTTGGCGCCCGTGCTCAGCACATAGGAAATCCAGTTCTCGACCAGATGCGGCTTGTTGGCATTCATGTCGTCGTTGGATTGCCGAGCGAGCTTCGCCATTGAGTCATCGACGCAGTATTTCCGGACATATTCGTCCCAGCGCTCGCCCTTCGGCTGGTTGTCCGCATCGAGGAAGGTCGTGGCGACCGTGCCGCCGACACTCGGACGGTATTTGTGCGAGACGCGAATGTCCTTGCCGGGCAGGAAGGTGGTCTTCCACCAATAAGCGGATTGCAGCGTCCAGACCGGCACATAGTCAGTCTTTTCGTCTGAGCCGCTGCCATAGGTATAGGGGATCACCAGCCCGCGCGACAAAAGTTCCTCGATCGCCGTCTTCGGCAGACCCTTGATCGACTTGGCGGTCGCGTCGCCGAGCGGATTGAGAGGCAGCTTGTCGGACTTGAGGATATCGGTCATGTCGATATCATCGACGAAGGCCTTCTGCTGCAGGTTCGGCTTGATTGCCACGCCGTCCTGAACGACAGAAAAGCCGAGGAAATTGTCGCTCGCCGTATTGCCGGCGTCGACCATGCTGTCCGGGCTGCCGGTGATACCGGGCATCGGGAAGGCGACATAGGTCTCGACCGGTACCTTGGCGGTGTTGCGGAAGACATAGTCGACACGCACCTCCTTTGGCGAAATGAACAGCGTCTCCTGCTGCATCTCGATATCGCCGCTACGGGTAAAGACCAGACCGCCGGTCTTGAGCTCGGCGGTCGTGTCATTGGCGAAGGCCGGAGCGGCGCTGATGCCGAGCGCCACTGCAAACAAGGAAATTCTGATCATGCCTGCCTCCCGAAGCAGCGCTCACTCATAGTTCGATGGGGTCAGTAGCAGGATATCGAGATCCTTGTCGGGCGTGAAGTCCGTCGCATGAACTTCGAACGTCGTCGGACTGGTCTTTTTCACATCGATGCCGCAGAAGCTGACAAAATTCTTCGGATCGCCCTTGTCGACGATCAGCGTGAACTGGCCGATCGGGCCGGACCAGTTGGCGCCGGTGGTCAGCACGTAGGAAATCCAGTGTTCGACGAGATAGGGCTGCTGGTCCTGCATCGCCTTCTGGGATTTTTGCGCGATCCTGTTGAAGGGGTCGTCGACGCAGTATTTCTTCACATATTCGTCGTACCGCTCGCCCTGCGGCTGGTTGTTCTCATCAAGATAGGTGATCGCCACGGTGCCGCCGACACTCGGCTTATATTTGTGCGAGACATGTACGTCCTTGCCGGGGGGAAAGGTCGTCTTCCAGAAATAGCTGGATTTCAGCGTCCACATCGGCACCCAGTCCGTCTGCTGGTCCGTGCCGTCGCCTGAAGTCTGAGCATAGACCAGGCCGCGCACCACGAGGTCATTCAGCGCCGCCTTTGGCAGCGCCTTGAGCGCAGAGGCCGTCTTGTCGCTCAGCGGATTGAGCGGCACATGCTGCTCCAGCAGCACGTCGGTAACGTCGATATTTCGCCAGAAGGCACGCTGCTGCAGGCTGGGCGTGATCGCAGCGCCGTCCTGGACCACGGAAAAGCCGAGGAAATTGTCGCTCGACGTGTCGCCGGCATCCATCATCGGATCGAGGCTGCCCTCGATGTCGGGCATCGGAAAGGCGACGTAAGTGTCGACAGGCTTGTCGGACGTGTTGCGGTAGACGTAGTCGACAGTCACCTGTTTCGGAGAAATGTAAAGCTTCTCCTCCTGCATGGTAATGTCGTCGCTATGGGTGAATTCCAGCCCGCCGGTCTTGAGTTCGGCGGTGGTGTCGTTCGCGAAAGCCTTTGCCGCGCCGAGGCTTGCGATCAGCGCGAGGGTCAGGGCCGTGCGGTTCATATCGTCCTCCTGCTTGTCTTGCCGCCGGCCGACGCATGTCTCACGAAAGTGTGCGGCGGTTTCGCGAAAAAGACATGCGCAAACAAATAGCTAAACCATGTCGCGTGAATTCTTGTTCACGCGACATGGTTTAGGGACGGTTCATGACAGGGTCAACTCAATGTCTTCATGAAAGACAATAGCCCCGAAAATGGTCGGGGCTATTTAGGAACGGGGGAGACCGATCGGTCTCAGAATTCTTCCCAGCTATCCGACGCGGCAGCGCCGCCGCCCGACGCGACCTTCTTCGGCGCGGGTGCCGGCGCATGCCTGACGGCGGCGGCCGGACGTGCCGGCTCCGCCATGGCCCTGGCGGCCTGCCGCAGTGCCGCGACCGGCGCGGCAGCGGCATGGCGGAGCTTGAACTGGGCGATCAGGTCGCGAAGCTTTGCGGCTTCCTGGGCAAGCGTCGCCGAAGCGGCGGTCGATTCTTCGACCATGGCGGCGTTTTGCTGCGTCGTCTGGTCCATGGAATTGACGGCCGTGTTGACTTCCGCCAGCCCGGTCGACTGCTCCTTGGCCGATGTCGCGATCGCCTGCATATGTTGGTTGATGCCGGCGATCTGCTCGCCGATCGTCTTGAGCGCAATGCCCGTCTCGCGCACCAGCTTGACGCCGCCTTCGACCTCGGTCGAGGAATTGCGGATCAGGCCCTTGATCTCCTTGGCTGCCTGTGCGGAGCGCTGCGCCAGTTCGCGCACTTCCTGGGCGACGACCGCAAAACCCTTGCCGGCCTCGCCGGCGCGCGCTGCTTCGACGCCGGCATTGAGCGCCAGGAGGTTGGTCTGGAAGGCGATCTCGTCGATCACACCGATAATGTTGGAAATCTGCTGCGAGGAATTCTCGATCCGCTGCATTGCTTCTTCGGCCTGCGAGACGACCTGAGCGGAGTGTCCGGCGCTCTGATTGGCTTCAGTCGCAGCGGTCCGCGCTTCTTCGGTGCGCTTGCTGGAATTCGTGACGTTGACGGTGATCTCATCGAGCGCCGCCGCCGTCTCTTCAAGCGCGGCGGCCTGCTGTTCGGTGCGCTTGGAGAGGTCGCCGGCGCCGGCGGAGATTTCGCGTGTGCCGCTATCGATCGCCGATATGCCCGTGGAGATCGCCAGCATGGTGTCACCCAGTTGCCGCACCGAGCTATTGAAATCATGCCGCAGCGCTTCGAAATCCGGCGCAAAGGCTTCGTCGAGCTGGAAGGCGAGATCGCCGTCGGCAAGCCGCTTCAGCCCTGCCGCAAGGCCTGACGTCGCAGCGCGAAGCCGCGCTGAAGCATCTTCTTCCGTCTGCCGGCGCGTGGTGATCTGTTGGGCCTCGGCCTGCTGGCGCAGGCCTTCCGCGTCCTGTTCCATCTGCTTCTTGGCAATGGCAGCCTGGCGGAACACCTCGACCGTCGCCGCCATGCTGCCGATCTCGTCGGCCCGTCCGATGCCGGTACAATTGATGTTGGTCTCGCCGTCGGCAAGTCGCCGCATGTCGTTGGAGAGCGCCAGCATCGGCCCGGTGACCGATTTGCGCATCAGCAGGTAGAGGCCGATCGAAAACAGCGCCGTCACGCCGAGAATGATCTTGAGCAGCAGACTGATGCTGGCCTGCATGGCAGCGCTTTGGCTGGAAACATTTTCCGAGACCTTCTGGATCTCGTCGCCGGCCTGTTCCATGACTCCTTCGAGCGTCGAGAACTGCTTCATGAAGTCCGGCAGCGATTTCAGCGCCGCCTGCGGGTCCTTGCCTGCGAGGTCGACCATCTTGCCGGCACTGTCGATATAGACGAGCAACGGCGGCTCGATGCCGGCGACCACGTCCTGCGTCGCCTTGTCGGTGGCAAGCGTCTTGTTGGCGGCGATCATGTCGCGGAACGAGGCAACATGCTCCTTGAGGTCCGCCTTGACCTGATCAGCGGAGATGCCCGCGGCCGGATTAGCGGCGAGGATGGCTGCCAGCACATCGGCCCTCAGGGCATCGTGCATCATGTCGGCCTGCATATGATTTCTGAGCACCTGCGCCGAGCGCGTGACGTCGGCGCCGTTGTCGCTGAGCGTGGACGCCGCCCACATGCCCACGCCCGTTGCACCGCCCGCCAGCGCAAAAATAGCCACACTTGCAACAATGATTTTACGCTGAATGGATGCCATGCTCGTCCCCACAATAAAGTATGTGCCACGAAATTTAGCAAGGCATGCTTAATGAACTGTCAATCATCAGTTCGGTGCCGCAATTGTCCGGGGCAGGGATGAATTACCCGGATGATTCGCGCTTTGCGGGAGATTTTCGGCCCGGATAGCGAAAGCGGGCTGACCGACGGTTGCTATCCGTCCCCCCCTGGAATGCCGGAAGAGACGGATTGCTATCCTTGGTCCAGCGGCTCCGTACCGGCCGGCTTGCCGTTGCGGTCGAGCCGGATCTTTTCGATTCGCGCCTCGGCAGCGTTGAGCAGCGCTTCGCAATGCTTCTTCAGCGCCTCGCCACGCTCGTAGATTTCGATCGACTGGTCGAGCGCCACGTCGCCGCGTTCGAGGCGGGTGACGATCTGCTCCAGTTCGGCCACGGCCTGTTCGAAAGAGAGGCTCGAAACCTCGGCCCGTTCCGGTGCACCCGTCATAGTCAACCCTTCATCAGTCGCGCGATATGCAGACCAGCCGATTCGGCCAGCCCTTCGAGATCATATCCGCCTTCCAGGACACTGACGAGGCGGTTGCCGGCATATTTGCCCGCTACCTCCATCATCTTGCCGGTGATCCAGTCGAAATCGTCGCCGACGAGATTGATCTGGGCCAGGGGATCGCGGTGATGCGCGTCGAAGCCGGCCGACAGGATGACGAGGTCGGGGCGGAAGTTTTCCAGCGCCGGCAGAACGCGGCTCATGACCGCCTCGCGGAAATTATGGCTTTCGGCATAGGGCCTGAGCGGCGCGTTGACGATATTGCCGACACCGGTTTCATCCTTGGCGCCGGTGCCGGGATAGAGCGGCATCTGATGCGTCGAGCAGTAGAGCACGCTCGGATCCTTGTAGAAGATGTCCTGCGTGCCGTTGCCGTGATGGACGTCGAAATCGATGATCGCGATCCGCTCGACCCCATGTGTCTTCTGCGCATGCCGGGCGGCGATGGCGACCGTATTGAACAGGCAGAAGCCCATCACCTTGTCATGCTCGGCATGATGGCCCGGCGGGCGGCCGGCAACGAAGCCGTTGTCCGCTTTGCTTGAAAAGACGTCGTCCACGGCCATCATCGCACCCCCGATGGCCGTTAGCGCTGCCTTCAGGCTTTCGGGGCCGGCATGGGTGTCGGCTTCGATCTGTTTGACGCCCTCTTCCGGCATGGCGCGCATCACCGCGAACAGGTGCTCCTCCGGATGGGCAAGCAGAACCGCGTCTTCGCTCGCCGTCGGTGCCTCGACACGCTCGAGCGCAGCGAAATGCGGATGTTCGAGCGCCGCGTTGAGCGCGCGCAGCCGGTCCGGCCGCTCTGGATGGCCTTCGGGAACCTGGTGCTGCAGGAAGACGGAATGTTCGTAGAGACGCGTTGTCATGACGTTCTATATCCCTTGCGCGGCAAACCCGGTGATGGACAGCAAGGCCAGCTGTCGACAATATTCGCCGGTTCGAGATCGTAGTAACCGCCAAGCCGTTAGCACTTACCGGCGGGAAACTGAACCCGAATCGGAAGCTGGTTCAACTGATTTTAAGCTTCGATGTTTCGGCTTGCGGCTTACCGGACGTGGCCAGCCGCTGCTCAGCCTGCCATGTCCTCGCCCGTCGCAGCGGTGCCGCCTCGGTAAAAATATTTCGTGACCGGAATTCGGCCGGGGATGTAAACGTCAAATATTCACGAATGTTTTCGTCGGAGGCGGTAAACCAGGGTTCTCGCAATGTTCGGATCGGCTCGCCGATCCAGTCTGGCAAGGTGCCAAGCCGGTACCTTTTCGACAGATAATCCGCCGCCGCGGCATAGAGTGCGTTCAATTTTTCGTCTTCGAGAATCACCGGCGCATCTGCAAGGCAGGCGACCATTTCAGACTGGGTTGCCCGATCGTAGAAGTGGTCCAGGAATTCGGAAAATTCCTTCACCGGATCTTCGCCGCTGGCAACCCTTTCAGAAACCTCGCGCAGGGTAAACGGGCGCATCCTCGTCCTTTCTGTCGAAACTGAACAATTGCTTCAGCAGGAAGCGCTTGTCTTCGTGCTTGGCGGACACGGGAAAATATTTTCCGAGAATGCCTATTGCCGTGTCGACATCGCGAACATCGTTGACGAACAAGAGGTTTTGTATATCGCTTTTTTCCTGGGGGCCTTTCGAAGGGTCCAAAACCCGCATGGCTTTCAGTTTGAGCGCCAGCATATATTCGGCGGTCGGGACAAACACTCTGAGGCCGGCCGTCTCGCCGCCGCGTGGAAAAGTTCCATATTCCCAGTGATCGCCTTCCTTTGTCGCCAGTCGGCTGAGATGAAAGTCGACTGCGTCATTCAGCCAATTCTCCTTTTCCACGAATCCCATATCTGCAGCGATCTGCGAGACCACGTCCTCGAACCAGGCGGGCCGTGCTTCTCCCAAGGGGGCGATGTCTACGTCGCCGGTGGCGAACCTGAAATTGCTAGCGAACATCAGCGCCGATCCGCCATAGACCATGATGTCGATCATCGTCCCGTGCTCAATCGAGGCAGTGCCGAGGCGATCGAACGCTTCAAGAAGCGCTGCCTTATCTATATCCCGCTTGCCGGTCATCCAGTTGGGTTGTCTTATCCGTGGTACAATGCCTTAACGATAGCACGCGAGGAAGCGATCACAAATGATGTCCCTTGAATTCGAGCGATGTTGCTGCATCTTCGCGTCGGGCGCATAGGTTCTGCCGGGACCGCTCTCTATCAACAGGAGCCGCACTGCTGATTTGCGCAAAATCGACTAGCATTGCCGCATGATGGATTGACAACATTTCGCAGGTGCGGGACAGATGTTCGGATTTCGTTAATGAAGGAGCACTTCGCATGGCTCAGGCCGCCCTCGCATCCCGCGCTCAAACCCTGGAAAACATTGTTGGAGGCACGCTGGCGCGCAAGGCCGTGATCACTGTGGCGGGCAGCATTTTCCTCGCGGCCCTCTCTCAGATACAAGTGCCTTTCTATCCGGTTCCGATGACGCTGCAGACGCTCGGCGTCATGCTGATCGGCCTGACCTTCGGTTTCCGCCTCGCAACTGCGACAGTCGCACTCTACCTGATTGAAGGCCTCGTTGGCCTTCCGGTTTTCGCCGGCTTCGCGTCCGGCCCGGCCGTGTTCGTCGGCGGCACCGCCGGCTACCTGTTCGGCTTTCTTATCGCTGCCGCACTGATGGGCTTCCTGGCCGACCGTGGCGTCACCAAGTCCTGGCCCGGCGCAATCGCCACCCTCATCGCCGGCGAAGTGGTGATCTTCGGCCTGGGGATCGCCTACCTCGCTCATCTCTATGGCTTCAACAAGAGCTTGGAATGGGGCCTCTATCCCTTCATCCTCGGCGATGTCGTCAAGACGGTCCTTGCCGCCCTGATCGGCAAAGGCGTCATCAAGGGTGCTTCCAACCTTGCCAGCCTCTGAGCTTCCAGACAATCTGTCGGATGCGATGCCCGTGCGTTTGCGCGGGCATCATTTTTTGTGCATCCTGACCTATCGCGGCTATGGCTACACACCGGCTTTTGTCGACAACATGACGGCGCTGGTGGATCAGATCGGGCGAGGCCGCCCGGTGATTCTCGTCGATGGACCGGACGATATCTGCGCCGGGCTGACGGAGGAGTGCCACAAAACATGCAACCACGATTGTTCCACGCCTTCCACGGTGGAGGTCGACCTGCTCGCAAGTGATGCGGTCAAGCAGTTGATCCCGCTCAGCTCCGGCGAACCCTTCGTGCTCGACCGCGAACATGTTGCGATCATGCGTCAGGAATTTGCCGGCGGCGCGATTCGGCGGGCTTGCGAAAACTGTGGGTGGAAGGATTTCTGCACGGCCATCGTCGCGGAAGGCTTTGCCGATACGAAGCTGTTTACGCCCGCGCGCTCCTGATCATTGGTTTGCGTCGTTCGCATTTTCCAGATTGGTTTGCACATAGCTGGTGCATTCCGGCGCGATCTTGTCCCACATGCTCTGATCGTCGAAGCATTTGGTGAGCGGCATCGGTCCGCATTCCTGCGCGACCTGTTCGGCGCACTCGTCCTCGTTCATGCGTGCCTGCGCAGTGCTTGAAAAGCTCCACGCCGCCAGCGCTGCCAGCGCTGTCAGCATCGCGATCCCCGTAAATTTCCTCATTGCTTCCTCTCCTTCTATAGGCGGCTGTGCGCCTCATTGAGGATCATGAGAAAAATTCGAGGGATCGCAAACGAAGATCTGAAGTGGCGGCGATGCCCCCAATAAAAGTCGGAAGCTACGGGCTCAGAGCCATTCCAGCTTGCCATCGGCATAGCGCAACAGTTTGTCCTGGGGGATATCGAGCCGGGCGGCTTCCTGCTTGTCGAGCGCGCCTGTCAGCTTGAAGATACAGCGGATGACGCCGCCGTGGCAGACTGCCACCGTCGGTCCGTCGATCTCCTTCAGCCAGGAGCCGACCCGCCAGGACAGGATTTCGTAGCTCTCGGCATTGTCGCCCGGTGGAATGAAATCCCATTTGCCGGTTTCGCGTTCCTCGACCCGGTCTGCTTCCGTCGCGGCGATCTCGGCATTGGTCCAGCCCTCCCAGTTGCCGAAGGAAATCTCCTTGAGGCGCGCGTCGATGCTGTAATCCTTGGCCTTGAGCCCGGCGGCGATCCGGACGCGCTCCATCGTCTCACGCGCTCGATCAAGCGGGCTCGAAACGAAATGATAGGGGGATAGGTCGCCGGCGACCCGCTTCAGTGCAATGCCGTTCTCGGTTGCCTGGTAACGCCCGGTCTCGTTGAGCGGTATATCCTGCTGGCCTTGCAGGCGATATTCAGCATTCCAGGCTGTCTGGCCGTGACGGATGATGTAAGTGGTCACGGCCCGACCCCGGTTGCATTCAATCCTTGATGACGGCGATATCCGGTGCGTCGACCGCCTTCATGCCGATCACATGGTAGCCGCTATCGGCGTGGTGCACTTCGCCGGTCACCGAGCGCGACAGGTCGGAGAGCATGTAGAGGCCGACGTCGCCGACTTCCTCGATCGTCACCGTGCGCCTGAGCGGCGCATTATATTCGTTCCACTTGAGGATATAGCGGAAGTCGCCGATGCCGGAGGCGGCGAGCGTCTTGATCGGGCCGGCCGAGATGGCGTTGACGCGAATGTTCTGCGGGCCGAGATCGACGGCGAGATAGCGCACCGACGCTTCAAGGGCGGCCTTGGCGACGCCCATGACATTGTAGTTCGGCATCACCTTCTCCGCGCCATAATAGGTCAGCGTCAGCATCGAGCCGCCGTCGGTCATCAGCTTTTCCGCCCGGCGCGCCACCGAGGTGAAGGAATAGACCGAGATCTGCATCGTCTTGGTGAAGTTATCGGCTGTTGTGTCGACATAGCGGCCGGTCAACTCGTCCTTGTCGGAGAAGCCGATGGCATGCACGAGGAAATCGATCTTGCCCCAACGCTCGGCAAGCTCGGCGAAAACGGCATCGATCGTCGATTCGTCGCTGACGTCGCAATGGCCAGCCAGCACGCCGCCGACTTCAGCGACCAACGGCTCGACCCGCTTCTTGAGGGCATCGCCCTGATAGGTGAAGGCGATTTCGCCGCCCTGCGCGTGAATGGCCTTGGCAATACCCCAGGCGATGGAGCGGTTGTTGGCGACGCCCATGATCAGCCCGCGCTTGCCCGCCATCAATCCGGCAGATTGAACCATGAAGCCCTCCAGAAACAGAAATTCTGGTTCGCCTATGGCACAGCCGGACCGGCTGTTCAAGCACTGGTGAAGTCACCAAATGTCAGAGGCCGCAAGATTCGGTGTATGGGTAAGCGAAAACAGCCAAGTGTGTCCGTCTTTTCAACAATTTCCGTCATCGTTCCGTCACAGATACAGGCCTTCGCGCAAGGATCGCATCAGGTCGATCACCTTCTGGTCCGGACGATCCCAGAGCAATACCTGGACCTCGGCGATCAGGTTGCCGCGCATGCCATGACCCTTCGGCAGACCCTTGCCGGCAACGGTGATCCGATAATGCGAACCCGTCCATGGCGGGATCGTCACCTTCGTCTGCCCGTCCGGCGTCTCGACCGTGGCCTCGCAGCCAAGTACGGCATTTTCGATATCGATGTCGACATGGGTGATGAGGTCGTAGCCATGCGGCCGGAACCAGTTGTGCGGCCTGATCCGGAGCGTCGCCACGAGGTCGCCACGCTTGATGTTCGGCAGGTTGTGACCGCGGCCTTCGACGCGGATCTGCGTGCCGTCTCTGGCGTCATCGGGCATTTTCAGCGTGAACGGCGCGCCATCCGGCAGCAGCACGGATTGGCCGATGCGACCGATAATATCCTCGATCGACACATGCACATCGATGCAGAGATCGGGCGCCTTTTCCGGCGGCGCCTGCCGGGTCCAGCGCCGGAACAGATAGTTGATCAGGTCGAGCGCCGAGCCATGGCGCGGAGGCTCCATGCCTGACACCGCTTCAGCAGCCTGCGAATCGTCGGGATGTTTGGGCGCCTTGCTTTCTGGCTGATGCGGTGCTTCCCTCATCTCCGGCTTGCTGGTGCCGAAAATCTTGGAGACGACTTCCTCCGGGGGAGGGACATCTTCCTTCGGGGCATTTTTCGCAGCTTGGGCAGCGGCTTGCGCTGCGGCAGCCGCGCGGGCGCGCGCCTCCGCTTGAGCGCGTGCCTCAGCCGCCGCTCTTGCTTCGGCAGCGGCGCGGGCTTCCGCGGCAGCGCGTGCTCTTTCCTCACGCTGCTCCATGAACGTCTTTTCCCCGCCGCTCGCCCGCGCGCGCGCCTCGTCGAAAAGGCGACGCTTGTTGGGGTCTTTCAGCAGGTCATAGGCACGACCCGCCTCCGTGAACCGTCGGGCGGCGTCCGGATCGTTCGGATTCTGGTCGGGATGCAGCGCCTTGGCGGTGGCGCGCCATGCCGACTTTATCTCCTGCTGGTCGGCATTCTTCTTGACGCCGAGTATGGAATAAGGGTCACGCACAACAATCTACCCCTTGCATGCTGGCCGTCATGTCCGTCATCCTTCCTTCGGACCGTCAGCCGATTTCCTTGAAACTAACCATCTGCCATTCGCTGCTGCCGACAAGGCAGGCCTTGCCGGAAAAATTCGAAATCCCGTTATAGGAATGGCGGGACGTCGTAAAATTGCGGCAGACATAGCTGCCATTGTCTTCCTGCGTGATCTGGTTGATCACGCCTGCACTGCCGGTCGATGTGTTCGCCCAGGGGATTTGCACCGGCCCGGGCTTGGACAAATCGGCCGAACTCACCGCATTGCGCACCGTCGCCTCATCCGAATCCCTGTCCGACGGGGCCTTGTAGGTCTGGTCGATCGAACTCGTCGTCAGGCTCTTGTCCGGCGAAGGACCCAGGCCCCCCACGAAACCGCTGCCCATGCAGCCGGAAACGCAAACGGGCACGATCACCACCGCTGCTAAGCGGGTGGCCGTGGTGATAAACCCCTTTTTGCTCCCACTCGGCTTTGATATGTCTGGCAACAGGTACGCCCGATCGACTTTAACACTGGCATAGGCTTTTGCGGATCATGAGCGAGAATGAGTTAAAAAGCGGTGACTTTACGGATGAAAACGAGCCATTTTCCCTGTTTGGCACATGGATGAAGGATGCAGAGGCCGCCGAGGTCAACGATCCCAACGCATTGGCGCTCGCCACCGTCGACGCCGACGGCCTGCCGAATGTCCGCATGGTCCTGCTCAAGGGCTTCGACGCCGACGGCTTCGTCTTCTATACGAACTACGAGAGCCGCAAGGGCACGGAACTTCTGGGTCAGAAAAAGGCGGCAATGGTATTCCACTGGAAATCGCTGCGCCGGCAGATTCGTATCCGCGGCGATGTCGAGCCGGTGACGGATGCGGAGGCGGACGTCTATTTCGACAGCCGCGCCCGCGGCAGCCGCATTGGCGCCTGGGCATCGAAACAGTCGCGGCCGCTCGAAGGCCGGTACGCGCTGGAGAAGGCCGTCGCCGAATATACCCTGAAATTCGGCATCGGCGCGATTCCGCGTCCGCCCCATTGGTCAGGTTTTCGCCTGAAGCCCATATCGATCGAATTCTGGCACGACCGACCATTCCGCCTGCATGACAGGGTCGAGTTCCGCCGTGCAGGCGAGGGCTGGGAAAAGATCAGAATGTATCCCTGAACGGAGGTTTGATGAGCAAGCGAACGGATTTCATCGCGGCGCTCTACCGCTGCTTTAATACCAGGGACATGGAGGCGGCCCTCGCAATGATGGCCGACGACGTCGAATGGGCAAACGGCATGGATGGCGGACATGTCCACGGCCGCGAAGGCGTCCGAGATTATTGGACGCGCCAATGGGGCATGATCGACCCGCATGTGGAACCGTTGTCGATCACTGATGAGCCGAACGGCAGTGTCGTGGAAGTGCAACTGGTGGTGTGCGATCTCGATGGCAAGGTCTTGGCGGATCAGATCGTGCATCACCGCTTCGAGATCGAGGTCGGCATGATTCGTCGCTTCGACATCGTCGGCAAGTTGTCGCTGATCATCCCATCAGCTTGAACGGCACGCCCGACGCCAATGCCCGGATATAACGAGCCTTCTGGTATTGACCGTTGAGCGAGATGCGCGGCACGGCCGTGCTATCGTCGACATGCGCCTGGCCAAGCGTGCCCGGCCGTGTGGTGACGGCAATATCGATGCCGAGCGAATGGATGATCTTGCGCTCACGTTCTGAGACGGAGCGACCGTCTCCATAGGGATAGGCAAAGCTTTTCGGCCGGCGACCGCTGATCGCTTCCACGCAAGCGATCGACCCCGCTATCTCGCGCTCGGCTTCATCTGCGGCAAGCCTCACCAAGCCACGATGGCTGATCGTGTGTGCACCAAAGGCGACCAGCGGGTTATCGGCGAGCTTTGCCAGTTCGTCGGTGCGCAGCGTCAAATCGCGGGTGAGGGCGAGCGCGTCGACGCCGGCCAGCTGCGCAACCTGATCGAGCTGGGCGACCGCCGCAGTTTCATCGGTCGAGTTGATGAAATCGGAGAGCCGTGAAAATGCTGCCGCTTTTTGCGCAGATGTCGCCGTCGCCAGCGGTTCCTTGCCGGCGCCGAAGTCGAATTCCAGCTGCTCGACCTTGTTGAGCAATACGGCCAGGGTTTCCCACCACATCGAATGTGTCGCTTCGACGAAACCCTTGGTGATGAACATAGTGAACGGCACACCGTGCCGGGTGAAGACGGGGGCGGCGAAATCGGCATTGTCGCGGCAGCCATCGTCGAGCGTGAATGCGGCCAGGCGCTCCGAGCCGCGAGCCGCGAGCCGCGTTCGGATCTCTTCGAGCGGCACGAAGCGATAGCCTTCCTGCTGCAGTGTCAGGATGGCGGTTTCGAGGAATTCGGGGGTAATGTCGAGGATGTCGTTCGGCTGGAATTCGCTTTCGGGCCGTGGCCGGACATGATGCAGTGTGAAGATCGCCCCGCGGCCGCGTGCGCTGGCCAGCATGGGCGCCAGCAACGGCGTCGCCTCGAGGCCGGTGGTGATCACGGCCCGCTTGATCAACGGCGTGGCAATCGTCTTCAACTGAGCGAGCATGGGCGGCCACCGGCGAAAAGGATGTTTCGCGTGAGCCTAGCAGCCGCCTGTTAATCGGAACTGAATCGTACCTATTGAATGATCTGTAAGTCGTTGATCATGCGCTTGCCATCCGTGTCGGTATAGAACACCACGACCTTCACGCCCGCTTTCAGCCCATCGAAATCGAAAGCGTCGGATGCCTGATATTGCTTGCCGTCGCTGAGCGTCACAGTCTGATGATGTTCGTCGACATGTTCCACCGTGCCTTCGGTATCGGCACTTTGGGCAAAGCTCGCCATGGGGATGAGGAAACCAAGCAGGGCAATGAGAACTGCGAATAAAATATGCACGTCTGTCTCTCCCTTGCCCCGCAAATCACTGATATCGGGATTTACCCCTTTGAATGTGTCAAAATTTTTCCCGGAATGGGGTTTTTGCCGGCCGTAAATCTTAATGTCCGGAAATTCGTGCCGTTCGTTGTTTGCGCAACCAGCGTCCATACGGATGGGCGTCTGGCGCAGCGCCGATGAATTTCGCACGAAAGCGCTTCAATTTTCGCATTCGAGGTTCTATGAGTGCCGCCGGATATCCGTTTCGAGTGGTGCGAGCCACCCACCGTCAGGCAGAGTTTCATGTCGCATAACACGTTCGGTCATCTTTTTCGCGTCACGACCTGGGGAGAAAGCCACGGCCCGGCGCTCGGCTGTGTCGTCGACGGCTGCCCACCCGGCATCCGCTTCACGCTCGCCGAAATCCAGCACTGGATGGACAAGCGCAAGCCGGGCCAGTCGAGCTTCGTCACCCAGCGCCGCGAAGACGACATCGTCAAGGTCTTGTCGGGCGTCATGGCCGATGCCGATGGCGAGACATTGATTACCACCGGCACGCCGGTATCGATGCTGATCGAGAACACCGATCAGCGCTCGAAGGACTACGGCGAGATCGCCCGTCAGTACCGGCCCGGTCACGCGGACTACACCTATGATGTCAAATACGGCATCCGCGATTATCGCGGTGGTGGTCGCTCCTCGGCGCGCGAAACCGCGGCGCGGGTGGCGGCCGGCAGCCTGGCGCGCAAGGTCGTGCCGAACCTCGTGGTGCGCGGTGCGCTGGTGCAGATCGGCACGCACAAGATCAACCGCGCCAATTGGGACTGGTCAGAGGTCGACAACAATCCGTTCTTTGCTCCGGACAAGGAGATCGTCCCGGTCTGGGAGGACTATCTCTCCGGGATCCGTAAGGCCGGTTCCTCGGTTGGTGCGGTGATCGAAGTCGTCGCCGAGAATGTCCCGGCCGGCATCGGCGCGCCGATCTATGGCAAGCTCGACCAGGATATCGCTTCTCTCCTGATGTCCATCAATGCCGTCAAGGGCGTCGAGATCGGCAATGGCTTCGCCGCCGCCGAGATCACCGGCGAAGAGAATGCCGACGAGATGCGCATGGGCAATGACGGCAAGCCGCTCTTTCTGTCCAACAATGCCGGTGGCATTTTGGGCGGCATTTCCACCGGCCAGCCGGTGATCGCCCGCTTCGCCGTCAAGCCGACCTCGTCGATCCTGACCGAGCGCCAGTCGATCGACGCCGACGGCAAAAATGTCGAAATCCGCACCAAGGGCCGGCACGATCCCTGCGTCGGAATCCGTGCCGTTCCTGTCGGCGAGGCGATGGTGGCATGTGCTATTGCCGATCACTATCTGAGGGATCGGGGCCAGACCGGCCGGCTGACGAAGGGGCAATAAGTTTCATGGCCTATGACCAGAAGCGCGTCGTCGACGCGATCCGTGCGTTTGAAAACGGCGAAATCGTCGTGGTCACCGACGACGACGACCGCGAGAACGAAGGCGACCTGATTGTCGCCGCGGTCCATTGCACGCCGGAAAAGATGGCCTTCATCGTTCGCCACACGTCCGGCATCGTCTGCACCCCGATGCCGAAGGAAGAGGCGCGGCGTCTCAATCTCAACGCCATGGTGGCCGAAAACGACTCGGCCCACACAACGGCTTTCACCGTCTCGGTGGACTTCAAACATGGCACGACGACGGGCATTTCCGCCGACGATCGGACGCTCACTGTCCGCAATCTCGCCAACCCGAATGCCGGCGCCTTCGATTTTGTCCGGCCGGGCCATATCTTCCCCTTGGTGGCGCGCGAGGGCGGCGTGTTGATGCGCTCTGGCCATACCGAAGCGGCCGTCGACCTCTGCAAACTCGCGAGCCTGCCGCCGATCGGTGTGATTTCCGAACTCGTCAACGACGACGGAACGGTCATGCGCGGCCCGCAGGTCGCGGCCTTCGCCAAGGAGAACGGCCTCAAGGAAGTCTCCGTCGCCGACCTCATCGCCTACCGCCAGCGTAAGGAAACACTGATCGACCGTGTCGCCAGCTTTGATGTCCAGACCGAATATGGTCCGGCCAAGGCGCATACCTATTCGCTGCCTTGGGACCCGATGCAGCATCTGGCGGTGGTCTTCGGGGATATTCGCGATGGCGAGGACGTCCTGGTCCGTCTCCATATGGAAAATGTCGCGGGCGATGTGTTCGCCAAGGACCGGCCGGTCGAGCGCTTCATGAAGCGCATCGGCGAGGAGCGCCGCGGCGTGATCATCTACCTGCGCGAAGGCTCCGTCGGCGTCGGCGCCACCGATCACAATCGCAAGCTCGGCCATGGCCGCGAGGGTATCGAAGAACACGCCCAGGCCAGGCAGCGCGAGAGCGAGTGGCTGGAAATCGGCCTCGGCGCCCAGATCCTCAAAGATCTCGGCATCGCCTCGATCCGCATCCTGTCGTCGCGCGAGCGTCACTATGTCGGCCTTGAAGGCTTTGGTATCAAGATCGAGAAGACGGAACTGCTCTGATGCTTGTCCTGCATGTCGGGCCGCACAAGACCGCCACGACCTGGCTGCAATATAATTTTCATCACAATATCAAGGCGCTCGAACAGGCCGGCTGGTACTATCCCCAGACCGGCGTGCGCGTGCGTGTCGCCCATCACGATCTCTCTGATAATCCCGACGAGGTGCTCGACGAGAAAAGTGCCAAATTCCGCGAGTTGAAGCAGATCGCCGCCAAGGCGAAAGAGAAGGATCTCAACATTCTTCTCTCTTCGGAAGGTTTCCGCCATTGGGAGCCGAAACACCTGAAGAGGCTGCAGGAGATCGTGGCGCCGCAAAAGCTGCATATCGTCTATTGCGCTCGCGATCCCATTTCGATGCTCTATTCCTTCTGGGTGCAGCAGGTTCGTACCGGCACGCGGGCGTCCTTCCCGGATTTCAGCCAGAAGCATATCGAGCGCGCCAGCAGTTCGAGCATCCTCAACCCCATGAGTGAGATCAAGGTGTTGCGCGATCTTGAGGACGCCGAGCTGTCGATCCTGCTCTATGATGAAATCCGCCGCCAGGAGCGGGATATTTTCGACGTTTTCGTCAGCGACATCCTCAGGATCGGACCGCTGCCGCATTCCGACGATGCCCGCGGCAATGACCGGCAACCGATCGAGATGACCGAGTTCATGCGGCTGGTCCTGCTGCGCGCCGGCAAATGGAGCGAGGGCGCCGATGTTGCGATCGGCCGCGTCTTCCACTACATGCTGCCGCGCTCCACGGAGGAAAAGATCGTCGCGGCCGTTGGTGCGGTGGAAGGCGCCCGCCGTATGCTGGTCATCGAGCGCGATCTGCCGATCCTCGACAAGGTCGAATATCGGCTGCTCACCAATTATCGCGATGTGCTGGTGCCCCAGCCCGCGGGTGAAAAGCTCTTCCTCGAAGGCTCGGAAGAATGCGTCTACTATGACGGGGCCGTGCTCGAAGCGGATCCGGCTGTCGCCAGGCTGCTGGACCAGGTCTCCAACAAGTTCCGCGCCGGCGGCCTGCATCTCTGGGTGATGAACTGGTCGCGATTCTGGCTGTCGCTCTATCGCCGCATCATGAAGGTCTTGCGGCGCTGATCGCGCTCGGCTTAGCTGCGTCTGAGACTAGCGAGTCGGAGCATGACGGTTCCGGCCATGTCGAGGGGAGACGGGCATGTGGGATTTCTCTGTCGGCAGGACAGTCGGGCTGATGCTCCAGACCTTGCCGTTCATCATCATGCGCATGATCGTCTATTTCGGCATTACCATTGCCTATCTGGTGGCGACAAGTGCAGGCGCGCTGGTCGGCTATGGCGTCGGTCACGTCAGTGACGATCCTGCCGCCTTCAGCCTCTGGGGCGGTGTCATCGGTTTCGGCGTGGTCTCGGTCGCCGTCTACTGGGTGCGCGAATATATTCTCTACATCCTCAAGGCCGGGCACATCGCCGTCATGGTCGAGCTGATGCAGGGCAGGGCGCTGCCGGAGGGCAAGAGCCAGATCGACTATGCCAAGGGTGTCGTCACTGCCCGCTTCGGCGAGGCCAACGTGCTCTTCGCGCTCGACCAATTGGTCAAGGGCTGCATCGCCGCCATCACCGGTCTGATCGGTGGCATCGCCGCTTTCCTGCCGCTGCCGGGATTGAACGGGCTGGTCGCCTTCATCAACACGGTGATCCGCCTGTCGCTCACCTATGTCGATGAGATCATCCTCGGCTACAATATCAAGCTCAACAGCCGCAATCCCTGGGAGACGTCGCGCCAGGGCCTGGTGCTTTACGCCCAGAACGGCAAGACCATGGTCAAGAACGCCATCTGGCTAAGTGTCATGCTCTGGGTCGTCGCGATCGTCATCTTCATCGTCATGCTGGCGCCGATGGCAGGCCTGTTCTTTCTGCTGCCGGGCGACATCGCCGGCTGGTCCTTCGTTGCGGCGATCGTCTTCGCCTGGGCCTTCAAGGCGRCATTTCTCGAACCTTTCGCCATTGCCGCACTGATGGATGTCTATTTCCGCGTCATTGAAGGCCAGACACCGAATGTCGAATGGGACCGCAGGCTCGCGGAGGCCTCGGCCAAGTTCCGCGAGTTGAAGGAGAAGGCGCTGGGCGGGGCGATGGCGTAGCGAAGCTCTGGGAGCTTGCGCTGCTTCAGTCGCGTGCGTCACCGTGCGGCAGGCGCCGCAAAAGCGCGTCGACGATATGGTCGGTCAGCTTGCCATAATCGCCATCGTAGTGATGAGCGCCGGGAAGTTTCAGAAGCTCCGCCTTCGTGCCCGCAAGCGCCGGGCAGCCGGTGTCTTCCTCGTCGGCGCCGTAGACGCACTGGATCAGGCTGGTGTCGATCTTTTTCGCGTCGACTGAAGGGTCGCCGGCCGTACCTGCGCCCTTGGCGCCGGTCCAACCGAGCACCGAGACCTCGTAGTCGGCTTCGTGTGAAAGCCCCATCAGCGAAATCAGCTTGATTCGCGCCTTTGTGCGTGGCTGCAGCGCGAGATAGGTCGATGGGATAATATCGGCGCCGAAGGAATAGCCCATCAGCGCGACATAGCGCGTGCCGAAGCGGCGCGAATAGGCGTCGACCAACTGGTCGACCAAAGCCGCCGTTTCCCCCGCCGAGCGTTCGGACCAGAAATAGCGCAGTGAATCCACGCCGACGGAAGGGATGCCCTTGGCCTGCAGATAGGACGCCACTTGGCTGTCGATGTCGCGCCAGCCGCCGTCGCCCGAAATGATCACGGCCATGACGTCGCTTTTGGGCGGCGTGTCGGTGACGTCGATCGGCAACTCGTCTTCGCTCGTCTGCGTTTCGTTGATCAGTTGGGCGAGTTCGCCCTGCAAGTAGGCCTGGGGCGTAGCGGCCGCAGTGCCGGTTTCGATCTCCGGATTGAGCGTTTTCCATGCCGAAAGGTCCGGCGGAGAGGCCATCAGCTTGTCATCCGCTAGGACCACGCGCACGCGCTCGGTCAGATGCTTTGCCGGATCGAAACCGTATTGCTTTGCGGCTGCCAGGGGCGGTTGCGCCTGCGCCCGGCAGGTCGGCTTCGAGAGTGTGAAAGTGGGATCCGGATTGACGGCGATCGTCTGGCTGATCGTGGCATCAGCAGTCTGTGCCGCGAGATAGAGCGCCATGGAGGCGCCGGCGCCGGTGCCGACGATGATCGGCGCCTGGTAGCCGGTGCTGCCCGCCTGTTTCTGCTTGAGCCGGCTCAGCCGCTCGATCGCCGACATCGGATAGAGGCATGGCCGCGCCTCCGCTTCGACCGCCTTGACATAGAGCGACAGGTCGATGCCGATGACCAGCGCACCTTTGCCCGAAAGGTCTGCGGCAAGCGTCGCATTGTCTTTCGACCAGCCGCTTTTGTCGGAGATCATCACGATCGTCGCCGTGGGCTTGCCCTGCGGCATCGAGATGATCGGCGAGGGTACCGACGATAGCGGCTGTGGCGCTTGAACCGCACCATTGGCCGCCATCGCACCGAAGCCAAGCCCGAGGGCCGCTCCGAGAAGGCCCAGCCGTCTCATCGGGTGAAAATGCCTTTGACACCGCCGGCGATCAGGACCGCCGTTGCCGCTGCCGTCATGTAGGGATTGGCTTTGCGTGGCACGGCGAGAAAACGCGGGCGCCATTCCGGGTCGAATTTCTGCTTGAATGTTCTCAGGCCGGCAAAGTTGTAGAAGCGGTTGCCGCGCTCGTACATCGCATTGCCAAGCTTATCCCAGAGCGGCGCGCCTGGGCCTTTCAACAGGCCGGAAAGCGGCGCCATGCCGAGATTGAGACTATGATAGCCCTTGGCCTTCAGCGTTTCGATCAACTTGACCATCAGAAGGTCCATCGAGCCGCGATGGGCGCCGGGCACRAAACGCATCAAGTCGACGAAGGCATGCCGCCCGTCGCCCGAACAGAGCACATTGGCAAAGGCTATGATCCGGCCTTCCTGCCGGATGACGACGGAGGGATGAGCCAGCACATAGCTGGGCGAGAACCAGCCCAACGAAAACTGCTTTTCGCGCGCATTGCCTTCGCTGAGCCAGGCGTTCGACACGTCGGCAAGCTCGTGGAGAATCTTGGTTATATCCTGCCGCTCCACCCAGTCGAATTCGAGCCCGTCACGAACGGCGCGATTGATCGCGCGTCGAAGGTTGGCCCATTCGCCGCCATTCATGGAAAAGCGTTCGACATTGACCTCGGCCAGCTCACCGAGCTTGTAGCCGGCAAAGCCGCGCTGGCCCGCAAGCAGCATGAAGCGCTGCGATGCCTGATAGAACACCGGAACTGCGCCCTTGGACGTGGCAAGCCGCACGAACTTGTCGAGCATTTCAGGCCATGTATCCTGCGGTCCGACTGGATCGAACAGTGCAACGAGACGGCGTCCCTGCTGCGCATACATGATGAAGGCCGTGCCGGCATCATTGAAGACGAGTTCCTTGTCGCCCAGGCCAACGAGATGTGCCTCAGCGACACTGCTTGTGGCAACGATGCTCGCAGCGAGAGCGCCGCTATCCGGATGGACGAAGCCGAAGCCACCCACCCTGACATGCTCAGGCTGCAGGGCCGGCCCGCCGAGCAAGGCCACACCCTGACTACTTCCCGTCACGCGCCAGGAAAACAGCTGCGTGCTGGCTCGCCAGATCGGCAGAAAAACTTGATTGCGGCGCTGATTTTCCTCGCCGGTCGTGTCCGTTTTTTCGATGTGTATCCCGCCAACATCTCTGTTGGTCTTTCGGATGGTCCGCATCTTCAACATATAACGCCCTTATGCCTAGCCAAACATTTCGTGCTCAGCTGAAGCTCGCCGGTGCAAAGCGAGATTCATCCCAAACTCCAACGATGTCCCCGTGCGCACGGGGCCTTGCAATTGCGGCAAGAAGGTGGCGAAAACGCCTTGTTACGAATAATTAACAATCACGGAATTTTGTTAAACTATATTATAAAACAATGGCTTGTGAAAATTTACTGTTATGGCGACATTTGAACGCACCCCCCTGATTAGGGGACGGCTGGGCCGGTGGCACCGACACAATTCTTCTTGTAATTTTCCTACATTGCGCCTCGGCCTGTTGAGGCAGATGATCTGTCCGTGCATGAGCGCAAAAGACGAGACCGAGCATAAAAATCTCCCAGCGAAACCGAAGGAAATTCCGATGTTGTCCGATCTGTCGCAGCGGTTTGAGGCCGCATCCGCCAACTATGCCGCTGAGAACGGCATCGTCCGGGATGATGACTGGTTCCTGCTCAAACTCGTCGAGGAACTCGGTGAACTGACGCAGGCCGCAAACCGCCTGAGCGGCCGCGGCCGGAAGAAAGGTTTGAGTGATCAGGAACTGCGCACCGCATTTGCGGACGAGACGGCTGACTTGCTAGGCCATGTCCTGCTGCTGGCTCATCGGCATGGCGTCGATCTGCACGCCGCAATCGCCCGCAAATGGCGGTTTACGCCAGGCGCCTGAACAGACGTCAGGCCTTGGTCCCACCCACCGTCACGTCGTTCATCAGCAGATGCGGCTGGCCGACGCCGACCGGTACCCATTGGCCGCCCTTGCCGCAATTGCCGATGCCGGTGTCGAGCTTGGAATCGTTGCCGATCATGGCAATGCGCTTCATCGCGTCGGGACCATTGCCGATCAGCATGGCGCCCTTGACCGGCGCGGTGATCTTGCCGTTCTCGATCATATAGGCCTCGGTGCAGCCGAACACGAATTTGCCTGACGTGATGTCCACCTGCCCGCCACCGAAGGACACGGCATACAGGCCGCGCTTGACCGAGGCAATGATTTCGTCCGGCGTCTTGTCGCCCGACAGCATATAGGTGTTGGTCATGCGCGGCATCGGCGCATGCGCATAGGATTCGCGCCGGCCGTTGCCGGTGGGCGCCATGCCCATCAGTCGCGCGTTCTGCCGGTCCTGCATATAGCCGACCAGCCGGCCGTCGTCGATCAGCACGTTATAGGCCGCCGCAGTGCCTTCGTCGTCGATATTGATTGAGCCGCGTGCGCCATCGATCGTGCCGTCGTCGACCACGGTAACGCCCTTGGCCGCCACCATCTCGCCCATCAGGCCGGCAAAGGCCGAGGTCTTCTTGCGGTTGAAGTCGCCTTCCAGGCCATGCCCGACGGCCTCGTGCAGCATCACGCCCGGCCAGCCGGAGCCGAGCACGACATCCATCGAGCCGGCCGGCGCGTCGTCGGCGCTCAAATTGACGAGTGCCTGGCGCAGCGCCTCGTCGGCGCCATACTGCCAGCTATCGGTACTCAGGAATTCGCCGAACGGCCGGCGGCCACCAAAACCATAGGAGCCGCTTTCCTGCTTCGAGCCTTCACCGGTGACGACGGAAATGTTGAGCCGCGTCATCGGCCTTATGTCTTTCATCCGCGTGCCGTCGGCCCGGACGATCTCGACGATCTTCCAGGACGCGTTGATCGAGGCCGTCACCTGCCGCACCTTCTCGTCCCTGGCGCGCAGATAGGCGTCGATCTCGGTCAGCAGCGCGACTTTTTCCTCGAAGGAGGGCGCGCCGATCGGATTTTCGGTGCCGTAGCGACGGGAATTGGTGCGCTGCGGGCTTTCCGCATATTGTCCGGAATGGCCACGCGTGACAGCGGTCACGGCATCGGCGGCCCGCTTCAGCGCGCCTTCGGACAATTCGCCGGAATGCGCGTAGCCGACAGCCTCACCCGCCACCGCGCGCAGGCCAAAACCCTGGTCGGTGTTGAAGCTGCCACCTTTCAGGCGACCGTTGTCGAAGGTGAGCGATTCCATCTCGCCATATTCGACATAGAGCTCGCCATCGTCGGCATCGCTGAGCGTGTCGGCGACGAAGGATTGCAGCTTGCCTTCGGAAAGGTCGAAATTGGCGAGGAGATCGGATGTCATGGCAAATGCCTTTATGGCGTGAACAGGCGTCTAAAATAGGGTCCTGTCGAAACAGGATCAAGCGGTTCCCATTCCGTTACAGGGATTTCAGCCCGTCGGAAATTCCCTTGAGGTCCACCGGAATGCCCATGCCGTCTTCCTCTGCCGAAAGGAAAACGGTGAACACCGCCTGCTTGCCGGATTTCAGCTTGTCGACCACCTGGTCGCTCAGCACGGCATCGGAAAAGCAGCCGAGCGATGAGCAGAGGACGAAATAGGACCGCCCGAGATCGACGCCGTCGACATAGAGGCCGACGCCGGCCGGCAGATAGACATGTGCCTCGAGTGGCAGGGCTGTCCTGAGGACCGTGACCGACTTCTTGCTCGCCGGATCGACATAGCGCAGAAGAGCCACCGACAGCACCACTTCCGGCCGCTCTTCCGAGGCGACACGCTGGATCAGCAGGCAGGCCGTCTTGTCCTGTTGGTTGCACACTGTCGACCATGCGCCGGTGGTGGATTTGAGCGAGCCGAATAACCGTCCGTCGGCGTCGCGGAAGGGGGCGGGCTTTTCTTCCTTGACGGTTGTTTTTTCCGTCTGGTCGGGCGTAGCATTGTCCTGGGCGGGAGCCGCGGTCGTGGTACTGTTGGCGGCAAACGCGCTACTCAGCGACAAAAGAGACGAGGGCGCGATCGCCAGCAGCATGGCCGCGGAGAGGGCGATCGCGGCTGACCGGAACGGAAAGGCCGCTGCAAAAATGCCAGGTTTCGTCGACGTGCGGTTCATCTCTCTCCTGAAAATCATGGCAGCGCGTCATAGCCCTGGGCGAACCCCTTGAGGTCCACCGGAATGCCGATGCGCTCGTCCTTCGCCGCCGTCTTCGGCTGGTCGCGGATCCAGAATACCGCCGTCGAGCCGGCGCGCAAGATCTTGAGCAGGTCGTCGGTCAGCGCCACTTCCGCATAGCAGCCTTCGGAGAAGCAGCGGATGAATTGCGTCTTGTTGAGATCCTTGCCGTCGACGATCAGCCCCAGGCCGCCATCGGTGGGTTGGAACGGATCGAGCAGTACGCCGAGCGGCGCCAGGACTCTCAGGATGCGCGCCTTGCGGTCGGCGGTCTTGAGCACGACCACGGACAGCCCGACATCCGGGCGATCTTCGGCGATGACGTTCTGCATCAGCGCGCATTGCGTCTCCGCTGCACCCGTAGGCCGGTTGCAGACGATCGACCAGGCGCCATACTGCTTCGGTGCGGTGTTCGTCGCGGCGGCGCGCGCCGATCCCGCCAGAGAGGCCGCGAATGCAATTGCGAGAACCGCAAGCCGCAGGAAAAGGCGGACGTTCATAAAAACCTCGAATCAAGGCGCCGTTCGTTCGTCAGGCTCTCTAAGCAGACTTTCGTTGGCAAGCCAACGATTCATCCGCTTGGAGCCCCTCGTCTTGTCTCAGGTTCTTGTCGGAAAACCGCGAGGCACTTTTCCGGAACCTGCTTAGAACGAAACGCCGCCAGCGTAAATCGTGGCGAAACCAGCTTCGCCGAGACCGTCTAGCTACATAGCCGCGACTTGGGCAAAAGCACGGCAAGCTGTTGTCCGATTTGAGAAATCGCTTTGCATTTGAAAAACCTGGAATTTTTGTCACTGGGTCTTGATCTTGTGCAAAAATGCCGCATTAAACGGGGGCTGCTGCTGTTGCGGCAGGCCTGAAACTATGGTTTTAAGGTGCCGTAGAGGGATTCTGTATGGTCGGGTTGATCCTGGTCAAAGAAGTGGGGAGATTTATTCGTGAAGAACAAAGTTCTAGCGGCGCTGGCAGCCTTCACGGGCCTCGTGTCTGCGTCGGCGGCCTATGCCGACAAGCCGGTGCCATGGCAGCTGGACCTGCAGCAGGCGGCCACGCCTGTGATGGAAGAGGTTCGCTGGTTCAATCACTATACGCTGTGGTTCGTCGTTCCGATCACGCTCTTCGTCCTCGCGCTGCTGATTATCGTCATGATCCGCTTCCGCGCCAGCGCCAACCCGGTGCCGTCCAAGACCAGCCATAACACGCTGATCGAAATCCTCTGGACGGTCGGTCCGGTCGTCATCCTGCTGGCCTTCGCCATTCCCTCCTTCCAACTGCTCACCATGGAACTGACCCAGCCGGAAAAGCCGGACCTGACGATCAAGGTCACCTCCACGCAGTGGAAGTGGACCTATGAATATCCGGCAGCCAAGGGCCTTTCCTTCGATTCCAACATCCTGCAGGATTCCGACCGCGCGGCAGCCGGCAAGACGGACCTTGAAAAATATCCCCGCCTGCTCGCCGTCGACAACGAACTCATCGTGCCGCTCAACAAGACCGTACGCGTCATCGTCACTTCCGAGCCGAGCGACGTCATCCATTCCTTCGCCATGCAGTCCTTCGGCATCAAGGTCGACGCCGTTCCGGGCCGCATGAACGAGACCTGGTTCCGGGCCGAGAAGGAAGGCCTCTATTACGGCCAGTGTTCGGAATTGTGCGGCAAGGATCACGCGTTCATGCCGATCGCCATCCGTGTCGTGCCGGAAGCCAAGTATAATGCCTGGCTTGCCGCTGCTGCGACCGATCTGCCGTCCGCCTACAAGGCGCTCATGGCCGCCGTCGATGGTCCGAAGAAGACCGTCGACGTTGCCGCGAAGTAAGTTTTTCGAGGAAGTGACCGCCATGGCCGACCATTCCGTACACGACACCCATTCCGCTCATGATCATCATGACGCGCACGCTGCGCATGATGATCACGGTCACAGCCACAAGCCGGGCTTCGCAGCCCGCTGGCTGTTCTCGACCAACCACAAGGACATTGGCACGCTCTACCTGATCTTTGCGATCTTCGCGGGCTGTGTCGGCTTCCTGCTCTCCGTACTGATGCGCATGGAACTGCAGGAGCCTGGCATCCAGATCTTCCACGGTCTGGCGCAGATGGTTTATGGCGTCGACGCCAACGCAGCCGTCGATGCCGGCAAGCAGATGTTCAACGTCTTCGTCACTGCGCATGCGCTGATCATGATCTTCTTCATGGTCATGCCGGCGATGATCGGCGGCTTCGCCAACTGGATGGTGCCGATCATGATCGGTGCGCCGGACATGGCCTTCCCGCGCATGAACAACATCTCCTTCTGGCTGATCCCTCCGGCCTTCCTTCTCCTGCTTCTGTCGATGTTCACCGATGGCACGTCGGGCTTCCACGGCGTCGGCGGTGGCTGGACGCTCTATCCGCCGCTCTCGACCACAGGCTCTTCCGGCCCGGCTGTCGACCTGGCGATCTTCTCGCTGCATATCGCCGGTGCCTCGTCGATCCTCGGTGCGATCAACTTCATCACCACGATCCTCAACATGCGCGCCCCCGGCATGACCATCCACAAGATGCCGCTGTTCGCCTGGTCCGTGCTGATCACCGCCTTCCTGCTGCTGCTGTCGCTGCCGGTGCTCGCCGGCGCCATCACCATGCTGCTGACGGACCGCAATTTCGGCACCACCTTCTTCTCTCCTGAAGGCGGCGGCGACCCGATCCTGTTCCAGCACCTGTTCTGGTTCTTCGGTCATCCGGAAGTCTACATCCTGATCCTGCCGGGCTTCGGCATCATCAGCCACATCGTCTCGACCTTCTCGAAGAAGCCGGTCTTCGGCTATCTCGGCATGGCCTATGCCATGACCGCGATCGGCGGCGTCGGCTTCATCGTCTGGGCTCACCATATGTATACGGTGGGTATGTCGCTTGAGGCGCAACGCTACTTCGTCTTCGCCACCATGGTCATCGCGGTGCCAACCGGCGTGAAAATCTTCTCCTGGATCGCCACGATGTGGGGCGGCTCGATCGAGTTCAAGACGCCCATGCTCTGGGCGATCGGCTTCATCTTCCTGTTCACCGTTGGTGGTGTCACGGGTGTGCAGCTCGCCAATGCCGGCCTCGACCGTGTGGTCCACGACACCTACTTCGTCGTCGCGCACTTCCACTACGTGCTGTCGCTCGGCGCCGTGTTCGCCATCTTCGCCGCCTGGTATTACTGGTTCCCGAAGATGACCGGCTACATGTACAACGAGACGTTCGGCAAGCTGCACTTCTGGGTCACCTTCATCGGCGTGAACCTGGTGTTCTTCCCGCAGCACTTCCTCGGTCTCGCCGGCATGCCGCGCCGCTACATCGACTATCCGGATGCGTATGCTGGCTGGAACTTTGTTTCCTCCATGGGCTCCTATATCTCGGCTGTTGGCTTGGTCATCTTCTTCGCCGGCATCTGGGAGGCCTTCTCCAAGAAGCGTGTCGCTGGCGACAATCCCTGGGGTGTTGGCGCCGACACGCTGGAATGGCAGCTCTCTTCGCCGCCGCCCTACCACCAGTGGGAACAGCTGCCGCGCATCAAGTAAGCGCAGGAAATCTAGAGAACCGCCGGTGGCGGTTCCCTCACTGATATGACTATCTGTAGAGACTGAAATGGCACTATTGGAAAGCGAAAACACTGTGACCGGTGCGGAACCGCTGAGGATATCAGAGGCGACGTTCCAGGACTATTTCGCGCTTCTCAAGCCGCGGGTGATGTCGCTTGTCATCTTCACGGCGGTGGCCGGCATGATCGTGGCGCCTGGCCACATCCACCCGGTCATCGGCGTCATCGCCATCCTCTGCATCGCCGTTGGTGCGGGCGCGTCGGGCGCGCTCAATATGTGGTATGACGCCGATATCGATGCCGTGATGAGCCGCACCGCCAAGCGCCCGATCCCCGCGGGCCGCATTGAGCCGCGCGAGGCGCTGGCCTTCGGCATCACGCTGTCAGGCTTTTCCGTCGCGGTGCTCGGCCTTGCCGTCAATACGTTCGCAGCCGGGCTGCTGGCCTTCACCATCTTCTTCTATGCGGTCATCTACACGATGTGGCTGAAGCGCTGGACGCCGCAGAATATCGTCATCGGCGGCGCCGCGGGCGCCTTCCCGCCGATGATCGGCTGGGCAGCCGTCACCGGTGGCGTGTCGATTGAAAGCATTTCGCTGTTCCTCATCATCTTCCTCTGGACTCCGGCACATTTCTGGGCGCTCGCACTGTTCAAGATGCGCGACTATGACGCCGTCGGCGTGCCGATGCTGCCGAATGTGGCGGGTGAGAAGGTCACCAAGGACCAGATTCTCGTCTATGCCGTGCTGACCGCTGTCGCCGGCGTTGCTCCGGCCATTCTCGGCTTCGCCTCGCCGGTCTATGGCACCGTGTCCGGCCTGCTCGGCGTCGGCTTTGTCTGGTATTCGGTCCTCTGTCGGCGGATGCCGGATGGCGATCCGGCAATGAAACCGGCCAAGAAGCTGTTCGCTTATTCGATCGTCTACCTGTTTGCGATCTTTCTCTGCCTGATGCTGGATCACTTCGGCGCTGGCCTCTATCACGCCGTTGGCGGAAGGATCTGACCATGGAAAAGGTCGAAACGATCGAACTCACCGAACGCCAGAAGCGCTCGCGCCGCAACCGTAATGTCGCGCTCGGCGTCGTGCTCGGTGCGCTGGTCATCATATTCTACGCGATCACGATCATCCGCATGGTGCCGGGAGGCCATCAGTGATGAGCGAACTGGCGTCCGTTAACGAGCCAGGCCCGAAGAAGCCGCAGCGCAACAATCTGGCGGTGCTGGTGTCGTGCCTGGTCTTCGTCGGCGTCATGGTCGGCGCCGCCTACGCCGCGGTACCATTCTACGATCTTTTCTGCCGTGTCACCGGGTTCAACGGCACGGTGAGACGGGTCGAACAGGCCTCCGACCGTATCCTGAATGACCGGATTCGCGTCGAGTTCGACACCAATGTCGCCTCCGACCTGAACTGGGACTTCAAGCCGCTGCAGGACTATGTCGACCCGCGCCTCGGCGAGACGGTCGAGGTGAAGTTCCGCCTGACCAATCATTCGACGCGGGAAAAGACCGCGCGGTCCGTGTTCAATGTCACGCCGATGACGGCCGGGCCCTATCTCAACAAGCTCGAATGCTTCTGTTTCACCGATATCACCCTGAAGCCGGGTGAGACGCGCGACATGCCGGTGGTCTTCTTCGTCGATCCGGACATGAAGACGGCGCCGGAAACACTGGGGATGAAAGTTTTGACACTGTCGTATACACTCTACGGCAAGGAGACACAGAAGCCGGTCGCGGATGCGAACGAGGCTTCGAACGCAAAGAAATTGTAGTCTGGCTGCGGCCGATGCGCCGCGGGCAAGGGGAATGGAGAGCCGGGGACAAAATGGCAGACGCACACCAGAAACAACACGACTACCACATCATCGATCCAAGCCCGTGGCCGATCATTGCGTCGATCGGCGCGTTCATCTTGATGTTCGGCGCCGTTTGCTTCATGCGCTGGCTGCACAATAGCGAGTTCCATATGTTTGGCGGCAATCTCGCCAATCCCTGGCTGTTCTTCATCGGCCTGATCGTCATACTCTACTCGATGTACTCCTGGTGGGGCGACACGATCAAGGAAGGCCAGGAAGGCCATCACACTCGCGTCGTGTCGCTGCATCTGCGCTACGGAATGATGATGTTCATCGCTTCCGAAGTGATGTTCTTCGTCGCCTGGTTCTGGGCCTTCTTCGATGCCAGCCTTTATTCCGGCGAGACGATCCAGGCCGCACGCGTCGCCTTCACCGGTGGCCAATGGCCGCCGAAGGGCCTCGAAGTGCTCGATCCCTGGCATCTGCCGATCTATAACACTGTTATCCTGCTGCTCTCGGGCACGACGGTGACCTGGGCGCACCATGCGCTGCTGCACAACGACCGCAGGGGCCTGATCCAGGGCCTGGTGCTGACCGTGCTGCTCGGCATGCTGTTCACCTCGGTCCAGGCCTACGAATATGCGCATGCGCCGTTCTCCTTCTCGGAGTCGATCTATGGCGCGACCTTCTTCATGGCGACCGGCTTCCACGGCTTCCATGTCATCATCGGCACGATCTTCCTGCTCGTTTGCCTGATCCGTGCATCCCTGGGCCAGTTCACGCCGACGGCGCATTTCGGTTTCGAGGCTGCTGCCTGGTACTGGCACTTCGTCGACGTCGTCTGGCTGTTCCTATTTTTCGCCGTCTATGTCTGGGGCGGCTGGGGCGCGCCGCTGGCGGCCGGTTGATCGGAACAAGCAATTTGCTCTACACTTGGCGCCCGGGAAACCGGGCGCCTTTCATTTGTGCATCAGGAAGATCGATATGGACATACGCGACGAGGACAGTGCCAAGGGCGGACGCTACGTCACTGGGGAACCGGGCCAGGAGGCAATGATGACGTTCTCCCGCGCCTCGCCGCGGCTGATCATCATCGACCATACCGAAGTGCCGGACATCTATCGCGGCCAGGGCGTCGGTCGCGAACTCGCGCTGCATGCGGTCGAAGCCGCCCGAGCCGGTGGCTGGAAGGTCATCCCGCTCTGCCCGTTCTTCAAGGCGCAGGTGGAACGGCATCCGGAATGGCAGGATATCATCGCACATTGAGTATGCCACGATTTCGGCCATAACTGCTTTCAAGCTTTTCTCACGCCGAGCGCGGGGGAGATAGCATGCAGTGGCCTGAATGTTCCGGTGGCAGATTGCTGATGCTCGTTTGTCTCTCGGTTCTGCTTCTGGCGCTCTCTGCGACCCGCATTCCAGTCGACCTCTTCAAAGCCGATCGTGTGGTGGTCGAAAAATTTGCGCGACGACTGGTGCTGTTGCGCGAAGGGCATGTCATGGCCGTCTACCGTGTGTCGCTGGGAGGCAATGCCTCGGGGCAGAAACGCCGTGAAGGTGACCAGAAGACGCCGGAGGGTGTTTATCGACTCGATTGGCGCAACGGCAAAAGTATGGCTTTCAAGTCGATCCATATCTCCTATCCGGACGCCGACCAGGTCACCTTGGCGGAACAGCAGGGATATGATCCGGGCGGCATGATCATGATCCACGGCCAGCCGAACTATCTCGGCTGGGCAGGTCCGTTCATGCAGCTTTTTGATTGGACGGATGGCTGTGTAGCGGTTACCAACGTCGAGATGCAGGAAATATGGGACATGGTTCCCAACAACACGCCGATAGAAATCAGACCGTGACCGAAGACAAAGCCTTATATGCGCCCATTGATCCCATCAAAGCCGGCCTGACCTGTTCCTGCCCGCGCTGCGGCCAGGGCAGGCTGTTCGATGGCCTCATCAAGCTCAGGCCAGCCTGCACGGCCTGCAAGCTCGATTATTCCTTTGCCGATTCCGGCGATGGGCCGGCAGTGTTCGTCATCATGATCATCGGTTTCATCGTCGTCGGTCTCGCCCTTTGGGTTGAGGTGACCTACAGTCCGCCGCTCTGGCTGCATTTGATCATCTGGATTCCGCTGGCCATCGTGCTCAGCCTCTGGCTGCTTCGGGTGATGAAAGCCGTGCTGATCGCGCTGCAATACCGCAACAATGCGCGCCAGGGCGAGATTGATCGTGGCTGAGGGTGCCGTCAAGCCGTCGCTCCGGATCGGCACATTCATTGCGCTCGGCGTGGCTTTTCTTATCCTCATCTCGCTCGGCACCTGGCAGGTCGAGCGGTTGCAGTGGAAGGAAGGCCTGATTGCCGAGATCGATGCGCGTCGCACCGCTGCACCAATCGCGGCCGATCAGGCGCTTGCGGACATCGCCAAGGGTGTCGACATTGACTATCGCGCGATTGCACTCACCGGCCGCTTCGACCATGCCAAGGAACGTTATTTCCTCGCCACGAGCGACGGCGCGCCGGGCTTCTACGTCTATACGCCGCTGACGCTCGCCGATGGCCGCATTGTCTTCATCAACCGCGGCTTCGTGCCAGACGAGTTGAAGGATCAGGCAAAACGCAAGGCGGGCGAGATCGAAGGCGACGTCACGGTGAATGGGCTTGCGCGTGTCAAGCTGACGGTCAAGCCGTCCTTCATGGTGCCGGACAACGAGCCTGCCAAGAACCTGTTCTTCTGGAAGGACATGGCCGCGATGGCCGCAAGCGCCGGTCTTGACGGCACCAAGGTACTGCCCTTCTTCGTCGACGCTGGCTCAGCGCCGAATCCCGGCGGCCTTCCGCTCGGTGGCGTCACTCAGATCGACCTGCCCAACAATCATCTCAGTTATGCCGTCACGTGGTATGGGCTTGCGGCGGCGCTTGTGGTGATCTCGGCGCTGGCCATGCGCCGCAAGGCGCGCTAGATCAGAATGAAAGAGTGAGCGGAAGGCAGGTCATGGACATTCTCTCAGATTTGCTTGTGGCGGCGGTCGCGCTGCTGCACCTCTATTTTCTCTATCTCGAAATGTTCCTGTGGACGAGGCCAACAGGCCTGAAAATCTTTCGCAATACGCCGGAACGTGCCGAAATAACCAAGGTCCTGGCAGCCAACCAGGGCCTTTACAACGGCTTTCTCGCTGCTGGCCTCTTCTGGTCGCTCATGGAACCAAGCCGTATTTTCGAATTCTATATCAAGATGTTCTTTCTCGCTTGCGTTGTGATCGCCGCATTGTTCGGCGCCGCGACCGTGTCGCGGCGCATCCTCTATGTCCAGGGCTTGCCGGCACTTGTTGCGCTGGTTATTACCGTCGGCTTCGACAATCCCTATTTTGATATGACGGACTGCTGCGGCAAGCCGCAGACCGCTCAATCCACGATGAAACAGCTCAGATGATCGAAACGAACAATCCGCTCACCATCCGCCTTTGCGCTCCGCGCGGCTTTTGCGCAGGCGTCGACCGCGCCATCCAGATCGTCGTGCTGGCGCTGAAAGCCTATGGCGCGCCCGTCTATGTCCGCCACGAGATCGTCCACAATCGCTATGTCGTCGAAGGTTTGGAGGCCAAGGGTGCGATCTTCGTCGAGGAACTCGGTGAGATTCCTGAAGCCCATCGCGCTCAACCGGTGGTCTTCTCGGCGCATGGCGTACCGAAATCCGTGCCTGCCGACGCCAGGGCACGCAATCTCTTCTATCTCGATGCGACATGTCCGCTCGTGTCGAAGGTGCACAAGCAGGCGCTACGTCACCAGCGTCTTGGCCGACACGTGATCCTGATCGGCCATGCCGGCCATCCGGAAGTGATTGGCACAATGGGCCAGCTTCCGGATGGCGCTGTGTCGCTGCTCGAAACCGTCGAAGATGCCGAGCGCTACCAGCCGGCAGACCCCGAAAAGCTCGGCTTCGTCACCCAGACGACACTCTCGGTCGATGACACCGAAGGCGTGATCGCCAAGCTCAAGGAGCGTTTCCCGGCCTTGCAGGAGCCGGCTGCCGATTCGATCTGCTATGCCACCACCAACCGCCAGGAGGCGGTCAAACTCGCCGCACCCGGCTGCGACCTCTTCCTGATCGTCGGCGCCCCGAATTCCTCCAACTCCAAGCGACTGGTGGAGGTGGCGCTGAAGTCCGGCGCTAAACATGCGGCGCTCGTCCAGCGCGCGTCCGAGATCGATTGGGACGCCTACGGCACGCTCGCTACGGTGGGGCTGTCGGCCGGCGCATCCGCGCCCGAAGTGATAGTCAACGAAATCATCGACGCCTTCCGCGCCCGTTACGACACCACGGTCGAGCTGGCGGAAATGGCCGAGGAGAACGAGCATTTCCTCGTCAACCGCGAACTGCGCAACATCGAGCTGACCCATGCGGACATGGCGTGGGTTAATGGCTGACGATCACGGACACCACCTCCTTGGAAATCCTGGGTAAAATAATTGGTGTCATTTTTTTCGTCGTGGTGGTCGCTTGGTTCATTATATTGGTGCGATCGTTCTTTATCGCGTGGATTTCTCTGGCTCGGATAATTTCGAGCGTAAATAAACAGACACGGCAGCTTTCTACCGACGAACCGCTGAAGGGCGCCCAGAGGCTATCAAGGTCCTATGAGGTTCGCGGTAAGGCATGGCTTGATCCGAGGCTTGCTGAACAGAAAAAGCGACTGGCCATCCACGCCTCGATCTACGCTGCTTCATTCCTCGTTGGCGTCGCATTTATGGCTTTAACGAAGAAAGTTCACGGGGTAGATCAGACCGACCATCCCGCATGCAATGTTGAGCTCAACGTCTCAAGAACTGGAACAGGAACGAGAACTTGGCCGTCTACACCGATATCACCGAGGACGAACTCGCAAAATTCCTGTCCGACTACGAAGCAGGCGCGCTGATGTCCTACAAGGGCATCGCTGAGGGTGTCGAAAATTCCAACTTCCTTCTGCATACCAGCACGGCTCCCTATATCCTGACGCTTTATGAGAAGCGTGTCGATCCGGCCGACCTGCCGTTTTTCCTCGGCCTGATGCAGCATCTTGCCGATCGCGGCTTGTCCTGCCCTCTGCCGGTGGCGCGCCGTGACGGAAAATTGCTCGGAGCGCTCGCTGGCCGGCCGGCGGCCTTGATCTCCTTCCTTGAAGGCATGTGGCTGAGAAAGCCTGAGGCGCGGCATTGCCGCGAAGTTGGTGCGGCTCTTGCCCAGATGCATCTGGCGGGGGAGGGGTTTACGATCCCACGGCCAAATGCGCTCGGCGTTTCCGGCTGGCGGCCGCTCTGGGAGAAATCCGAGCCGCGCGCTGATGAGATCGAACCCGGATTGATTTCCGAAATCCGCACTGAACTCGCCTTCCTCGAAAACCATTGGCCTTCCGGTCTGCCTGCCGGCGTGATCCATGCCGACCTGTTCCCGGACAATGTCTTCTTCCTGGATGATCATCTATCAGGGCTCATCGACTTCTATTTTGCCTGCAACGACTTCTTCGCCTATGACCTGTCGGTCTGCCTCAACGCCTGGTGCTTCGAGAAGGACTGGTCCTACAACATAACCAAGGGCATGGCGCTGATCGAAGGCTACCAGTCGGCCCGCCGGCTCTCCGAAGCCGAGATCGCGGCACTGCCGCTGCTTTGCCGTGGCTCGGCGCTGYGCTTCTTCCTCACTCGCCTCTACGACTGGATCATGACGCCGGCCGGCGCACTGGTGACCAAGAAAGACCCTATGGAATATATGCGCAAGCTGCGCTTTCACCAGCATGTGAAAAACGCCGCCGAATACGGCCTTGTTCTGCCGGTGACCGCATGAAGCATGTCGATGTGTTCACCGACGGCGCTTGTTCCGGCAATCCTGGCCCGGGCGGCTGGGGCGCCATCCTGCGCTACGGCGATGTCGAGAAGGAATTGTTCGGTGGCGAGGCCGAGACTACCAACAACCGCATGGAACTGATGGCCGCCATTTCGGCGCTCCAGGCGCTGAAAGTGCCCTGCGAGATCGACCTCTATACTGACAGCGCCTATGTCAAGGACGGCATCACAAAATGGATTTTTGGCTGGAAAAAGAACGGTTGGAAGACCGCTGACAAGAAGCCGGTGAAGAATGTCGAACTCTGGCAGGCATTGGAAGAGGCACAGCACAAGCACAAGGTGACGCTGCACTGGGTCAAGGGCCATGCTGGGCACCCGGAGAATGAACGTGCCGATGAACTGGCCCGCAAGGGGATGGAGCCGTTCAAGAGGCGTTAGCGGCTTTCGATTTGCCGATCAGGATATCTGTGGGAATGCCAAGCTTCTCATGCACGGCACGGATCATCTCCAGCGACAGCGGCGGCCGCCCACTCAAGAGGTCGGAAATCCGCGATTTGGGAAACCCGATCAATTCCGCAAGCCCGGCCTGGTTGAGATCCATCTGATCCATGCGGAAGCGGATGGCTTCCAATACCGTCGGCTGCCCCAAAGGAAACATGGTTTCTTCGTAGCGCGCGACGCGAATAGCCAGTGTCTCCAGCATGGCAAGATCGGCATCGTCGGGTGTTTGAAGCGCCATGATACGGCCGATCACGTCGATCGCCTGTTCGTGCTCTTTCGGCGTGTCGATGGCTGTCGTCCTATCCATCCAACGCTCTCCGCTATGTTCGACCGGCAGTCTGCCCTTGTTGCAATACTCGCTTTCTCGATGTCACGCCACAGCCTTGTCTTCGGCATCCCCTTCGTCACTCAGGTCCGCGACTGCGGCACGCAACCGCCCGATATTGGCGTCTTCCAGGTCCGGAAAGATTGTCGCAAGCGGTGCCGGCCGGCCGAGATAATAACCCTGGGCGGAGTCGCAGCCTTCGGCGCGCAGGATCGCCAGCTGGTCGCGGGTTTCGATGCCTTCCGCCAGAACCGGGATGGCCAGGCTCTTGCCGAGCGCCAGCACGGCGCGGATGATCGAGCGCGCCTGCTCGCTGGTCTCCAGCTCCTCCATGAAGGTGCGGTCGAGCTTGATCTTGTCGAAGGGGAAGGCGCGCAACGTGTCGAGTGAAGAATAGCCGGTGCCGAAATCGTCGAGTGCAATCGTGACGCCAAGCTTGCGGATCTCCTGCAACTGCATCAACGTGCGTTCCTTGTCGTGGATGATCGCTGATTCCGTCAGTTCCAGCTCCAGCTTCACCGCTTTCATACCGGTCTCGGCAAGAATGTCGGCGACGAGCCCAGGCAGGTTGGGATGCAGGAACTGGATCGGCGACAGGTTGACGGCGACGCGCAGGTCGAGCGCCGCAAATTCGGTGCAGGCGGTGCGTAGCACCCATTCGCCGAGTTGCAGGATGAGGCCGCTTTCCTCGGCCAGCGGAATGAATTCAGACGGCGGGATATAGCCGCGTTGCGGATGCTGCCAGCGCAACAGCGCTTCATATCCGGTGATCTGCTTTTCCGACACCGAGGTCTGTACCTGGTAGAAGACTTCGAGCTGATCGTGTTCGAGCGCGTGGCGAAGTTCGGCGGCGAGCTCGCGCCTCGTGCGGACGGCTTCGTCCATCACATTGTCGAAGAAGCAGATCTTGTCGGCGATCTCGGTTTTGGCACGATAGAGCGCTAGGTCGGTATTGTTGACCAGCGTCGTGTCATTGGCGTCATCGGGATAGATGCAGATGCCAATACTGGCGCCGACCATGAGCTCGCAGTCGTCGATGGTGAAGGGTTGCAGCAGCTGGGCGCGCAGTTTCATCAGCGTCTTGCGCAATGTGTTGCGGTCGCCGACCGGCATGATGATCGAAAATTCGTCGCCGCCGATACGGGCGATGAACAGGCTGCCGTCGTTGAAGTCGCGCATGCGTTGCGCCAGGATTTTCAGCGTCTCGTCGCCAGCGGAATGGCCGCGCAAATCATTGATTTCCTTGAAGCGGTCGAGATCGATTGCGGCAAGCGCAAATCTCTGTCCACCATTGGCGGCGAGCTTGATGCGGGCGTCGAGATGCTCGTTATAGGAGGCGCGGTTGGCGAGCCCGGTCAGCGGGTCGCTCATTGCCATGTGCTTGAGCTGGCTCAGCGAATGCGCCCGGGTCTGGCCATCGATGAGATAGCTCGCCAGCACGGCGCCGACAATCATCAGGCTGACCAGCGCGACGGAAAGCGCCATAGCCTGCATTGCTGCCGGATTGGTATAGTCCTTGTAGATCACCAGCGGCGTCAGCCGGAAGGCTGTCATGCCGGTGAAATGCAGGCTGACGATCGCAAGCGTCAGCAGGCCGACGGCGGCCAAATTGCTGTCGAGTTTATGGTCGCGGCGGCTCGCCACATGCACCGCACATGCGGTGATGACCGCGGCAAGCACAATGGAAGCGACCAGATATCGAATGTCCCATTCGACCACGCCTTCTGCCACATAGGCCATCATGCCGGTATAGTGCATGGTGGCGACCGAAAAGCCGACCATCGCGCCACCCGCGGCAGGCGCCCAACGGGTATGGATCATGCCGGCCACCATCAGACCTGCAAACGAGCCGATCAGGGCAACCATGAGCGAGATGATCGTCAGAACGGGGTCGAACGAGACCGGCGTGCCTGGCTCATAGGCGATGATGGCGATGAAATGCGTTGCCCAGATCGAGGCACCCGCCGCTGTCGCCGCCAGGAACTGCCATCCGATGGCCTCCGCACCGCTCGTGCCGCTGCCGCGTCGATGTAGCCTGACAACAGCCCAGCAGCCGGCCACACAGACCACGGCGGCTACGAGCACGAGCCAGATATTGTGCTGCTCGACGATGCAATTTATAACAGAAATCATGAGGAAATACGACCGTATGGAATGCCTGACAGGCCTCAATGTCGGGATTTATTATTGAAATATAATTAAGCAGCAGCGTAGGCATCTTGTATGATTAATGAATAATCTTTGATGTTTGCCAGACACTTATCTCGAGCCGTGAAGGATTCAGCCGGTCATTGGAATGACTGCAACTTACGCACGATTTCCTTGCCGGCGACGATAGCGCCTTCGATATAGCCAGGAAAAGACAAGGCCAATTCCGATGCGGCGAATTGCAGGTTTGGCAGTCCTTCCCGCAGGACATCTTCAGCATCGGCCGAATGCAGGTCGACGATCACGTCGCTATAGGCGCCGCCGGTCCAGGCATCATCCACCCAATCGCGCAATTCGATCTCGCTGGGTCTGCTCGCTTCCTCACCCAACGCCACCGTCAATTGATCGATAAGAAAGGCGCGCAATGCGGCTTCGCCCTCTTCATGCCATCGGCTAGCCGCGGGGCCGCCGATGAAAACCACGATCGCACCTTTCCCATCGCCGCGTGAGACATCGCAGGCAAAGAAGCCTCTCGGCTCGCGCCACATGATCGAGCCGCTCTGGCCACGTTTCCGCCAGAACGGCCGTGGGTAACGGATGAGAATCTTGACGACGGCGCCGCTGCCCCAGCCTTTGAGTGCGCCTGCCAGACGAGCGGAGAGGGCGGGTTCGAAAACGATCCGCCGCGCCATCACCGGCGGCACGGCGATGATGGCGCATGCAGCCTCGAAACAGCGATCGCCGCAAAAGATTTCGACGCCATCGCCGTGATGGCGGATGCGCGTCACCGGCGAACCCAGGAGAAGCCGGTCGCTCAGCGTCGCTGCAAGGTCCTCGGCCAGCGCATGCATGGTTTCGGCGAGGAAGAATTCCAGTTCGAAAATTTCGTTGGTGATGCGCCGGTCGCTCGATGCAAGATAGAGAAAGGAGATTTCCGAAGCCGAGCGGCACCACAACCCGTCCACCAGCCTGAGGAAGCCGTTTCTGACGTCGTCGTCGACATCCTGGCGCGCAACCCATTCCGCCACCGTCATTGTTTGGACGGCGGGGTCGGCGAGATCCCAGGCCCGCATCCGCTCGCGTAGCGCATCGACCCCTGCGAGCGCCGCATAACCTCTTTCCAGCGACATCGGCGGCTGGAAGACGATGTCGCCGTCGAAGTGGGGTCTGACGAAGGTCTTGCCATGCGCCTTGGCGAGCGCCGTCACCTCAGGCATATCCTCGCACAGAAACTGCCCGCCGGTGTCGATACGCGTTCCATCGGCCAGTATCCGGGATTCGACACGGCCGCCGACGCGGTCGCGTGCCTCGATCAGCAGCACATCACGGCCGGCCTGGCAAAGTGCCGTCGCTGCCGACAGCCCGGTAAAGCCGCCGCCGATAACGATCACATCGTGCCGCGCCATGATGAAGTCTCCGCAAGTGACAGAAATGATTGCGGCATGTTTTCACATATTGAATGGATGTTCAATCAGCGAAATGGCGGCGGCACCCGAACCGGAGCGAGGACCGCCTGGAAGGGAAGCTGACTTCAGATCTGGCCCAGCAGCGTTGCCGCGCCGGAAATCTCCGCTTCGCCCGTCTTCTCCTCGACATTGAGCTGCACCACTGTGCCGTCCTTGATCAGCATCGAGTAGCGCTTCGAGCGCAGGCCAAGCCCACCGCCGGAAAGGTCCACTTCAAGTCCGAGCGCCTTGGTGAACACGGCATTGCCGTCGGCAAGGAAGCGGATCTTGCCTTCGCCGCCGGAGGCCTTGGCCCAGGCATTCATCACGTGATGGTCGTTGACGGAAACGACGGCGATCTCGTCGGCGCCCTTGGCGAAGAAGGCATCGCGGTTTTCGAGGAAACCGGGGAGGTGATTGAGCGAGCAGGTGGGCGTGAAGGCACCCGGCACGCCGAACAGTACGACAGTCTTGCCGGCGAGCAGACTGGCGATGCCGATATCCTTGACACCATCGGCAGTCTTTTCCTTGAGCGTGACGGCAGGGACTTTGTCTCCGATTGCAATGGTCACCGGATTCTCTCCTCGGTTCGGTTGGTGGATGGCTTGGCTTGGTGGTGGGTTATTTCAGGGCGAGCGTGGCTTCCATCGCCCGCCCCGCAGATTTGACGAGCAATGTCACGGTCGCACCGGCGAGTTCCTTCGGCAGCCGGTTGACCGGATAGCGCACCGTGGCCTTGCCGGCATCGACGATGACAGTGGGCCTGCCCAACAGCAGCCCTTCGGAGGGCGCTATGGCGACATCCGGCATCTCCTTGCCGGGAATGGTCAGGGTCGCTTCGAACGAGGCGCCGCCTGCCGTGAGCCCGGACTTGATGATCTCGAAATCGGCGGATGGCAGTTCGGGTAGCGCCGCCTTGGCCATCTGAATGTTCATGAATTCGTCAGCTTGAGGCCGGCTGGAATCGGTAAGCGACAGATCGAAATGCGACTGAAACGGCAGGCAGATATTGCTGCATAGACCGACCAACACATCCGCGGAGAGTTTTGACGGTTCGGCGGGCTTGGGCTTTTCGAGTTCGAGCACGATGCCAACAGGCGCATGATAGCCGATGAAGCGGCCAGCCTCGTCCATGCCGATCTCCGGCGTCGGATAATCGACCTTTACCAGTTTGAGGTTCTCCGCGCCGGAGAGATCGATCTGCGGCGGCACACCGGCATCGCCGGGATTGCGCCAATAGGTTTTCCAGCCGGGCGCCGGCTGGATTTCGAGCAGCGCGGTCAGTCTTCCGTTGCCGTCATCGCTGAGCGCCGAAAGCCGCATGCGTCCGCCTTCCGATGTCGCCCAATCGCTGATGGCGGCAAGCGCGGTGGAGGCTGTCAGCAGGGCGACAAGCGCAACCCCATGTGCCGCAATGCTTTTCATGCGCATCCTCGATCCATGCATTTCAAGGTCTGTCTTTTACGTCTCCGTGTTTACGAAAAAAAGGCCCCAAATGCATCTTCGTCCTTTTCATTTCACCGTGAATTGATAGGCTGTCCGCATGGTTGATATCAAGACGCTGAAGAACAAAGGCGAGCGTGGTTTTCTTGACGGTCAGTTCCTGATCGCCATGCCGGGGATTGGCGACAGCAATTTTTCCAAAGCCGTGGTCTATATCTGCGCCCATTCGAGCGAAGGCGCCATGGGCTTCATCATCAACCAGCCGCAGCAGCTCTCCTTCGTCGACATCCTGCTGCACCTCAAGGTGATTGCCGATGAGGATGCGATCCTGCTGCCGGATTCGACCCGCGATATCCCGATCCAAAAGGGCGGCCCGGTGGAAACCGGCCGCGGCTTCGTGCTGCACAGCGATGATTACCTGACGCAGTCCTCGATCCCGGTAAGCGACGAAATCTGCCTGACCGCGACAGTGGACATCATTCGCGCCATGTCCCGCGGCAAGGGACCGAGCAAGGCGACGCTGATGCTCGGCTATGCGGGCTGGGGCGCCGGCCAGCTCGAGGCCGAGATCGGCAACAATGGCTGGCTCTCCTGCCCCGCCGACGAGGACCTGATCTTCGAACGCAGTCTCGAAGGCAAATACAATCGCGCGCTGGCGCTGATGGGCATCCAGCCCGCCATGCTGTCCATGGAAGCCGGGCACGGCTAAGAAGAGGAGAGAGCCTCCTCCGCTCTACATCTCACTTGGTATTGTACGGCCCTTCGTCGATCCCGGCAAACATGCGCGTCAAGCCACCCGGGTCGACTTCCTTGAGTGAGACGTTTTCCTTGGTGAACACGAACTGCATCGTGCTCTGGCCCGGGGGCAGTTGCACGGGGAATTGCGTGAGCTCGGAAAAGACGGTGTTTTCGCCATCCGTGGCGGCGACGCGAATCGGCAGCGTGAAGGCCGAGCCCGGCTTGCCAGCGGGGCCGATGACGAGGCGGCCATGCACGACGACGGTTGCCGTCAGCCCATTTGCGGTCTGGAAGCACTGGCGTGTCGTCTGGTCGAGCGTCGCCTGCATGACCAGCGAATTGGGATCGTTGGCCTGTGGCGGAGGCGCAGGTTCGTCTTTCTTCTTCTTGATGCGCTTCTTCGGCTGGTTGGCATATTGGGCGTAGACCGCGGTGCCCTCGCGCAGATAGACGAACGGGCACTGGCCCTGCACCACGACCGGCGTTTTGGAATCGGTCGGCGCCGGCGCCTCGTCCTTCTTCTTGCTGAAACTGAATGTTTCGGTTGTTGAGCAACTTGCTGCGAGCGCGACGGCCGTCAGCGAAGAAAGCATCCTGAGGTATTTGCCGGACACTGGCGCCCCCCTGTTGAATTCACGAAATCGACGGATTGTCGCCGCTTTTTATCTTGTGCAATCAGACCTTTTCATGGCCTGCAGGTTTGGTCTATATCAGCGGCAAAATAAAAAATCGATTGGCCACAACAAAGATTCAGCCATTTTCGGGGCCATCGCGGGCGCAAAGGGAACAGTCGACCCGTGGCCTTGCTGATAGCTTCCGCGGCGGCTGATACAACGGACGGACGAGGTGGATAGGTGCGGTATGTTTCGACCAGGGGCCAGGCCCCGGTGCTCGGATTCTCGGATGCCCTGCTGACGGGGCTGGCACGCGACGGCGGGCTCTATATACCTGAAGAATGGCCGCATTTCTCCAAAAAGGAAATTCGCGATTGGCGCGGCAAGACCTATCAGGAGATCGCCGAAGCCGTGCTGACGCCGTTCGTCGGCGGCGAGATCGAGGCTGCCGATCTCAGGAAGATGATCGACGAGGCCTATGCCACCTTTCGCCATCCGGCCGTCACGCCGCTGGTGCAGACCGGCCCGAATTCCTTCATCCTCGAACTCTTCCATGGCACGACCCTGGCCTTCAAGGACGTCGCGATGCAGTTGCTCGCCCGCCTGATGGACTGGGCGCTCACCAAGCGTGACCAGCGCGCCACCATTGTCGGCGCGACCTCGGGCGACACAGGCGGTGCGGCGATCGACGCTTTTGGTGGCCGCGAGCGCACCGATATCTTCATCCTCTTCCCGGAAGGCAAGGTCTCGCCGGTGCAGCAGCGGCAGATGACCACGACGAAGCACGCCAATGTGCATGCCATCGCGGTCAAGGGCACGTTCGACGACTGCCAGAACCTCGTCAAAGAGATGTTCAACGACACGCCGTTCCGCGACCGCATGCAGCTTGCCGGCGTCAATTCGATCAACTGGGCGCGGATCATGGCCCAGATCGTCTACTATTTCACCTCGGCGATTTCACTCGGCGGCCCGGACCGCAGGATTTCGTACACGGTACCAACAGGCAATTTCGGCGATATCTTTGCCGGCTATGCCGCCAAGCGCATGGGCCTGCCGATCGGCAAGCTKGTCATCGCCACCAATGAGAACGACATTCTCGATCGCACGCTGGAAAGCGGCCGCTACGAGATGAAGGGAGTCAAGGCGACGACCTCGCCGTCGATGGACATCCAGATCTCTTCCAATTTCGAGCGCCTGCTGTTCGAGGCTTTTGACCGCGACCCAGCCAAGGTGCGGGCGGCAATGGATGGGCTCAAGCAGTCGGGCTCGTTCACCATAGAAGAGACGGCGCTCGAGGCCATCCGCAAGGATTTCAAGGCGGTGAGTGTAGTTGAAGCGAAGGTGAACCGCACCATCCGCAAGGTCAATGAAGAGATCGGCTACGTGCTCGATCCACATTCGGCGATCGGCTATTCTGCCGCCAAGAAGACCGAGAAAATCAACTCCCCTATGGTGACGCTGGCCACGGCGCACCCGGCAAAATTTCCCTTGGCTGTAGAAAAAGCTTGCGGTATTAGTCCCGCACTGCCATCGTGGCTCGATGACCTCATGATTAGGGAGGAGCGCTTCGACGTGCTCAATGCGGACATAAAGACGGTGGAAAATTTCATCGCCGAGCATGCCCGGATCGGGAACTGACCGGCGCCGTAATTGCTCATGAATGTAAAGTCCACTACGCTTCCTTCAGGCCTGACCGTCGTCACTGAAGAGATGCGTAATCTCGATAGCGTCGCTCTCGGCGTTTGGGTGAAATCCGGGGCGCGCAACGAGGCTGCGGACGAGCACGGCCTGGCCCACCTCCTCGAACACATGGCCTTCAAGGGCACGACACGCCGTAGCGCGCGTCAGATCGCCGAGGAGATCGAGAATGTCGGCGGCGAAGTCAACGCTGCCACGTCCACTGAATCCACCTCCTATTATGCCCGCGTGCTGAGCGACGATGTGCCGCTCGCCGTCGACATCCTCGCCGATATTCTGACCAATTCGGTCTTCGACGAGGAGGAACTCGAGCGCGAGAAGAATGTCATCCTGCAGGAGATCGGCGCCGCCAACGACACGCCGGATGACATCGTCTTCGATAAATTCTCCGAAACCGCCTTCCGCGGCCAGACCATCGGTCGTCCGATCCTCGGCACGCCCGGCTCCGTGATGGCTTTCAAGTCGGATGAGATTCGCCGCTATCTAGGGCGCAATTATGTCGCCGACCGCATGTTCGTCGTCGCCGCTGGCGCCGTCCGCCATGAACACATGGTGGCGGAAGTCGAAAAGCGCTTCGAAAACCTGCCGACCAAGCCGACCGCGCCCTTCATCATCGAGCCGGCACGCTATCTCGGCGGCGAAGTTCGCGAGGATCGCGACCTGATGGATGCGCAGGTGCTGCTCGGCTTCGAGGGCAAGGCCTATCATCAGCGCGACTTCTACTGTTCGCAAATCCTCGCCAATATCCTCGGCGGCGGCATGTCGTCTCGCCTGTTCCAGGAAGTGCGCGAAATCCGCGGCCTCTGTTATTCGGTCTACGCCTTTCATTGGGGTTTCTCCGATACCGGCATTTTTGGCATCCACGCGGCAACCGGCAGCGAGAATCTGCCGGAACTCACGCCGGTCCTCGTCGAGGAGCTCCGCAAATCGGCCGAGAACATCAGGCAGGAAGAGATCGACCGCGCTCGTGCCCAGATCCGTGCTCAACTGCTTATGGGCCAGGAAAGCCCGGCCGCCCGCGCTGGCCAGATTGCCCGACAGATGATGCTCTATGGCCGACCGATCCCGAACTACGAACTGATGCAGCGACTTGCCGACATTACGCCTGATCGCCTGACCGACCTCGCCGGTCGTCTGTTCTTCAACACCACGCCAACGCTTTCGGCCATCGGGCCAGTCGCACACCTGACGTCCTATAGCGACCTTACCCATGTGCTCGGCGGTGCATCGGCGCACAAGACTGCTGCGGAATAGGCCTGCGGTAGGTCAGGGATGGCGCGATCGGTGTTCGGCTTCCTGTCCAGGCAAACAGCGTCGGAGGAGATTGCAGGCCCGGAACACTATTTCCGGCTGCCGCGTAATTCCGACTACAAGGCTTGGTATACGCTGCGCAGCGAGAGCCGTTCCTTTCTCGAACGCTGGGAGCCTGCCTGGGAATCGGACGCCTTGACGGAGGCGGCGTTCCGCAATCGCGTCATCCGCTCCAATCAGGAATTCGCCTCCGGCATTGCGCTGCCGCTCCTGCTTTTCTCACGCCGCACCGATGACCTGCTCGGTGGCCTGACCATTGGCCATATTCGCCGCGGCGCCTCGCAATCCTGCATGATCGGCTATTGGATGGGCGAGCGGCATGCCGGGCGGGGGCACATGAGCGCCGCCGTTAACGTCACTGTCCAGCACATCTTCCAACGACTGAACTTGCACAGGATCGAGGCTGCCTGTATTCCGGAAAACGAACGCTCTATCCGCTTGCTTGAAAAAGCCGGATTCCAGCGCGAAGGATACATGCAGGACTATCTGAAAATAAGAGGCGAATGGCGCGATCATCTTCTCTATGCGCTGATCGCCAATAAGAACACCAGGTACGGGGCCGGAATAGTTTGACCATAACTGCAAAAAAGCCGAGCGCCCCCGGCACGGGCGGGTGCCTTGCTGCACTGTTGTTTCTGGTCGTTCTGATTCTGCCTTTTTCCGCCTTCGCTTTGGAACCGGTGAAGATTTCACGTGAAGACAAGGCACTCGACCTGACGAGCGTGGCCGAAATCTACGCCAATCAGGGCGAGGCACTGCAGGTATCGACGGCGGCCGGCACCGACGGCATCGTCCGCCGCATCGAAGTGCGCGCCACGTCCAAGCATCACAATGGCGACTGGGCGGTGTTCGCGCTTGCCAATGTCTCCGATGAGCAGCTCGAGCGGCTGATCGTTGCGCCGCATTACCGCCTGGTCAATTCCAAGATTTTCTGGCCGGACCTCGGTTCCGACCGCATCCTGGCGATCACCCCGAGTGAAGGCTTTGCGCTCGACCGGGTGCAGAACAATGATGCCGATGTCTTCTCGATCACGCTCAATCCCGGCTCGGTGATCACGTTCGTCGCCGAGATCACCTCGCCGAAGCTGCCGCAGCTCTATCTCTGGGAACCCGAGGCCTACAAGGATACGGTCAACGCGTTTACGCTCTATCGCGGCATCGTGCTCGGCATTGCCGGCCTGCTCGCGGTGTTCCTGACCAATCTCTTCGTCATCAAGGGTACGTCGATGCTGCCGGCGACGGCGGCACTTGCCTGGGCGGTGCTCGCCTATGTCTGCGTCGATTTCGGCTTCCTCGAACAGCTCTTCGGCGACCGCACGCTCGATGAGCGCATATGGCGCGCCGGCGCCGAAGTTGCGGTCGCCTCGGGGCTGGTGATCTTCCTCTTCACCTATCTCAATCTGAGCCGCTGGCACGCCAATCTCGCCTATGCCACGCTGGCCTGGGTGCTCGGCCTTGGCACGCTGTTCGGCGTGGCGATCTATGATCCGTCGATTGCCTCCGGCATTGCCCGGCTCTCCTTCGCGCTGACGGCGGTGGTCGGCAGCGTGCTGATCATCTTCTTGGGCTTCCATCGCTATGATCGCGCCATCCTGCTGATCCCGTCCTGGCTGGTGGTGCTCGCCTGGCTGTTCGGCGGTTGGCTGACGATAACCGGCGAACTCGACAACGACATCGTCCAACCGGCGCTGGCCTTCGGCCTCGTGCTGATCGTGCTGCTCATCGGCTTCACCGTCATGCAGCATGCCTTTGCCGGCGGCGCTTATCAGCAAGGCCTGTTCTCCGATCTCGAACGTCAGTCGCTGGCGCTGACCGGTTCCGGCGAGACGATCTGGGACTGGGATGTGTCGCGCGATCGCGTCACCACTATTCCCGACATCGCCGTCAAGCTCGGTGCACTGCCGGGATCGCTGCACGGACCAGCGCGCAACTGGTTGCCGCGGCTGCATCCCGACGACCGCGACCGCTTCCGCGCCACGCTCGACATCCTGCTGGCGCAAAAGCGCGGCCGGCTCTGCCATGATTTTCGCGTCCGCGCCGAGGACGGTCAATATCATTGGCTGTCGATCCGCGCTCGGCCGGTCCTGTCAGGCAATGGCGAGATTTCCCGCTGTGTCGGCATTGTCGAAGACGTGACGGAACAGAAGAACATTGTCGAACGGCTGCTCAACGACGCGCTCAACGACAATCTGACTGGTCTGCCAAACCGCCAGCTCTTCCTCGATCGCCTGCAGTCGCTACTGGCGCTGGCGTCGCGGGAAGCCGAAATGCGGCCCACCGTACTCAGCATCGACATCGACCGCTACAAGCAGGTCAATGACGCGCTCGGTATCRCCGCCGGCGACAATATCCTGATCGCGCTCACCCGCCGCCTGCGCCGCTTGTTGCAGCCCCAGGATACGCTCGGCCGGCTCGCGGGTGATGAGTTCGGCATCATTCTGGTCTCCGAAAGCGATCCCGCCCGGATCGCCGATTTTGCCGAGGCCGTGGCCAAGGCCATTTCCGTGCCGATCAACTTTGCCAATGAGGAGATCATCCTCACAGCCTCGATCGGCGTCGTCTCCTGGACGGATCCGGCAACCACCGCCGAAGGTCTGCTCAACGACGCGGAACTTGCCATGTACCGTGCCAAGAAGAGCGGCGGCGATCGCGTCGAACCGTTCCAGCCCGCCTTCCGCATGGCCGTATCCGACCGGCTGCAGCTCGAAAGCGATCTGCGTCGTGCCATCGAGCGCAAGGAACTGTCGATGGTCTACCAGCCGATCGTGCGGCTGGACGATGCCGAGATTGCCGGCTTCGAGGCGCTGATGCGCTGGGATCACCCCAGGCGCGGCAGCGTGCCGCCGTCTGAATTCATTCCGCTGGCCGAAAGCGCCAATTTCATCAGTGAGCTCGGTATCTTCGCCTTCGAGCGTGCCACGGCCGACCTGTCTTCATGGCTGGGTCAGACGGGCGAGGTGCCATTCTTCGTCTCGGTCAACCTGTCGAGCGCGCAACTGATCAATTCGAGCCTGACTGACGACATTCGCCGGGCGCTCGACCGCTCCGCCTGCGACCCGGATCGCTTCAAGCTCGAACTCACCGAGAGCCTGGTGATGGAAAATCCGGAACAGTCGCGGCTGGTGCTGGAAAAGCTGCGCGAGATCGGCATCGGCCTGGCGCTCGACGATTTCGGCTCCGGCTTCTCCTCGCTCGGCTATATCACGCGTTTTCCGTTCGATACGCTGAAGATCGACCGCACGCTGGTTCGTGACCAGAGCGAAAAGCGCGACGTGCTGCTGAAGGCCATCGTCTCCATGGCCAATGAACTCGGCATGACCCTGGTCGCCGAGGGCATCGAGAGCGAAGAGGACGCAATCAAGCTCGGCGAGATGGGCTGCCAATATGGTCAGAGCTATTATTTCGGACCGCCGATCGGCGCCGATTCCGTTCTGCGATTGCTGAAAGAACGTTTCCCGCTGACGAAGCGGGCCTGAAGCGTAAACCTCAGGCGAGCTCGCGCCAATTCTTCAAAGCCTCGACCATCTGCGGCAGTTCCACCATGCGCGAGATCACCGTTTCGGCGCCGGCATCGGTCAGGCGGTCGGCATGTGTCGGGTAGGTGTGCGAACCACCGGTGAAGCCGATCACCCGCATGCCGGCGGCGCGCGCCGCATGAACGCCATGGGTGGAATCCTCGATCACCAGGCAGCGCGACGGGTCCGCACCGAACTGCTTGGCCCCATGCAGATAGATATCCGGCTTCGGCTTGGCGCGATCCGGGCCCAGGTCCTTGGCGGAATAGATATGCGGCGCGAAATAGGGTTTGAGCCCGACCTTGCTCAGCATCATATCGAGGCGCGGGCTCGACGAATTCGAGCAGATGCAGCGCTGCTCGGTGATCTTGGAGAGCGCGAACTTGACGCCGTCGATCATCTTGACACGTTGGGCGAGAGCAGTATCGAGCAGCTTTTCCGACTTGTCGATCAGCGAGGCCGACAGCGGAATGTCGGCTTCCTTCTCGATCGTCAGCAGGATGTTCTTCCAGTCCATGCCGGCGAAACGCACGCACATGTCCTCGGCGGTGATGTCGAAACCGGCGTCCCGCAGCAGCTTCGATTCCACCTGCGCGGCGATGATTTCGGAATCGACGAGCACGCCGTCGCAGTCAAACAGAATAAGATCGAAGCCAGACATTTGGAAAATCTCGCGAGGAAGGGGGAAATCTATTGCCCGGCTCAGTACACGATTGGCGTCGGTGAAACAATGCCGGTTGCTGCATGGCTAATATTCGCTGCGATTGACGCGAATAAGGCGGCGAATGCCTCTATTGCACCCGCAACAGGTTTCGGAGGATCAGACCATTCGGTCCGAAATCCGCTTTTCCCAGCCCGCATATGATGCCGCGGCGAAACCGTAAGAGGCGCGGTACCTGCGCTTTGACCTGCTGTGTAAAAATCCGCATGTCGCGTGATCCGGGTGCAACGCGCATTCCCTGCCGGCGTGCGATCTGCTCGAAGACAACGCGATTGACATGGAGGTTCGGGCAAAGCCGCGTGGTGGAAACGGCCTCGACAAGCCGCTGTGTGATCGGAATAGGACGCGTGGCCGCGTCCGCGGAATCGGCAAAGACAACACCGTAGATGAGGACCGCGATCGAAGCGCAGTGCAGGCCGACAGTCGGAAACGCCATGGATGCTCCTGTAATGGACCCGTCAACCTAATGTGAAACAAGACCATTCCATGACGCATCGACAGATAGCGATCAGACCTCGAGCATGATCCTGTCGATAGGATCGCTTGATTCCACGAGCCGATGGGCCGCATGGGTGGTGTCGTGACCTTGAGCCGCTCGAACCATGCGCCCGGCCTTTATCGCATATTGCCGGTATGGCCCTGCGAATACCGGCCCGGCTGCGGCCAGACCGTCAGTCCGTGCGGCTCGACGCCCACCGGTATCTTCACCACCGAGCCAGTGGTCGTATCGAAGCAATAGACTTCGCTGTCGAAACGGCCTGAAAGCCACAATTGCTTGCCATCGGCGCTGACATTGCCCATATCCGGGCTGCCGCCGCCCGGTATCGGCCATTGAGCGATCACCGAGCGCGTCGCAAAGTCGATGACGGTAACGCTGCCCGGGCCGTTCGGATGTCCACTCTCCATCTTTCGCGACCCGCGGTTCGAAACGTAAAGCTTGGTTCCATCGCGGCTGACCACGAAGCCATGCGCGCCGATGCCGGTGGGGATGAAGCCGATCTCGGTAAAGCTGGCGCCGTCGATGAGGAAAACGCCGTCATTCATCATGTCGGCGACGTAGAACACCTTGCCGTCGGGGGAAAGTCGGACATCCTGCGGCATGCCCATCTTCGACAGCATGAGATTGCCGAGGACCTTGCCATTGACGAGATCGATCTTCACAAGCCCACCTTTGCCGTATTCGCAGGTGAAGATCGCATAGGAATTATCCGCGGCAAAATCTGCGTGGTTGATGCCGTGGCAGGTCGGCGTCTTGATCACCGATTTCAGCTTCATGGTCTGCGGATCCCGTAGATCGAGCTGTTTCAGGGCCTCGTCGACGATGATCGCCGAACTGCCGTCCGGCATGAAATACATGTTATAGGGATCCGCCACCTTGATGGCTTTTCCGGGCTTGCCGGTCAGCGGATCGATCGGCGTCACGCTGCCCCTGTTGGTGCGGCTGGCATTGTTGGCCACCCACAGCGTCTTCATATCCCAGGAGGGGACGACGTGCTGTGGTTTCAGGCCGACCCTGAAACGATCGACTTCCTTCATCGTCGCCGGGTCGATGACGGAGACGCTGTTGGACGAACGGTTCGGCACGTAGACGCGTGCCAATGCGCCAGTCACCGCCGGATTGAGATGGCCCGCCGTCGTATGGCTGTAAATATTGACCGCGACAGCTGGATCGACCTTAACCGGAGCCGCCTTGTCCACAACCACCTTGTCGGCAGCCGGCAATGTCTCGGTTTTTGTCTCTTTCGACGCCGCTGCGCAGTCTTTCATGCAGGGCATGTCACCGGCCGACGCCGCGCCGGCGAACAACATCAGGAGGAAGGCCCCGGGCACGCAGGACACGACAAAGCGTTCAAATATCGAGGTCATTTCGCTACCTGGTGTGCAACGAAGCTGCGGATCGCTTCCGTTGTGCCATTGATGATGAGATCTATGCCGAGTTGCCCGAACGCGGCAGAGGCGTGCGCCGGATTGCCACCGTAAACACCGTCACTTGCCCCCAGCTTGCTGGAAAGCTTGTCCATCCGGACCTTCGACGGGTCGACCGCAAGCATCAGCGACGTGTCGGCGAGGGCGGCGTGCGTGCCGAGCTCCGACTTCTTCGCCCCGGCTTCCAACAGCTTGTCGACATAAGGGCCTTGGGTGATCTTATAGTAGACGAGCGCCGCGAACACGCGGGCCGAACCCTTCCATTTGGCATTGAGCCTATCGGCGACAGCCTTTTCGCTCGTCTGATAGCCACCATGATCGCCGATCAGCACAATCGTCGTAAAGCCGGCATGTCTGAAGCTCGCCGCGGCCGATTCGAGAAGTTGCTCGAAGGTCGCGGTTTTGACGGTGATCGTGCCGGGAAACTTCATGTGTCCGGTAGGCGGGTCGATATCGCCCTCCGGTACATAGGAAACCACGGGTGCGACCAGTGCATTGCCCAGTTTCTCGGCAATCTTCTCGGCGAGAAATCTTGCCCGCACATCATGCTTGCCGAGCGCCATCTGGGGGCCGCTCTGCTCGACGCCGCCGATCGGAATGATGATCGTCGTCATTCCGGCCTTGATCTTGTCGCGAAGCTCGGTCCAGGTCTGATCTTCGAGAAAGACGGACGCGTTGGCTGTCGCAGCACTCGACAGAAGAACACAGAGAGTGAGAAGCGTTGCAAAGGCGAGCCGGAGGTCGGAAACGTATCGGGAAATCATCTGGCACCGTTCAAGGAAATCGCGCCACAAGTAACGTGAACTGGTGTCATTTCCATAAATCCAAGGACAGCAATAGAAACCGCGTCATAATGTCTCGTTCGGTGCGGCTACGGTTTCAATCAACCTTCAGCACGATCTTGCCGATATGATCGCTCGATTCCATCAGTCGATGAGCCTCGACGACAGCGCCGAAATCGAAAACCTTGTTGACGATAGGCGCCACCGTGCCGGCTTCGATCAGCGGCCAGACTTTTTCGCGTAGCTCGTTGGCAATTTCACTCTTCTCCGCCGCCGTCCGCGGCCGCATGGTCGATCCCATGACCTTGAGACGCTTGACCATGATCGGCGTCAGATTGGCCTTCTCGACCACGGCGCCCCCCAGGAAGGCGATGATCGATAGACGTCCGTCGCGGTTCAGGCAGCCGAGGTTGCGGTCGAAATAGGCGGCGCCGATCATGTCGAGGACCACATCGACACCGCTTCCTGGCGCTTCGGCCTTGACCACGGCGGCAAAGTCTTCGCTTTTGTAGCTGATTGCCCGCGTGGCGCCCAATTTGCGGCAGGCCTCCGCCTTCTCCTCGTTGCCGACCGTCGTGAACACCTCGGCGCCGATTGCCTTGGCGAGCTGGATCGCCGTCGTGCCGATGCCGCTCGATCCGCCATGGATGAGCACGGTCTCACCGGCCTTGAGCCCGGCCATCATGAAAAGGTTGGCCCAGACCGTGAAGAAGGTTTCCGGCAGTGYCGCCGCCCGGAGTGCATCATAGCCTTTCGGCCAGGGGAGTGCCTGTGCCGCCGGCACCGCCGCATATTCGGCATAGCCGCCTCCATTGGCGAGCGCGCAGACCTTGTCGCCAATGGCAAAGCCCTTCGCCTGGCTATCGACCGCCACAACTTCGCCGGCCACTTCGAGACCGAGGATCGGGCTCGCACCCGGCGGTGGCGGGTAGCTGCCCTGGCGCTGCGCAATGTCGGGCCGGTTGACGCCGGCCGCCTCGACGCGGATCAGGATGTCGCCCGGCTTCGGCACCGGCAGCGGTCCCTGCGCGACCACCATGGCGTCGGGGGCTCCGGGTGTCGGAAGGTCGATGAAACGCATCTGTTCGGGCAGGGTCATGCGGGCTCCTCTTCTTGGCGAAGCGGTTTACCCCCAAAAGCCGCGGCTGCAAAGGCGCCGCGTCACGCGGCTCTCAATGCTGCGAAATAGCGTTCTCGTCCAGCCGCGCATAGCTCAGTCCGGTGACGCTCTTCTTGGCTTCGGCCTTGATGCCGGCAATCGCGGCGCTGATCTTGTTGAGGTCCTCGATCATCAGGCCTTCGGGCACTTCAAGCACGCCAACCGAGCAGCGCATGATCGCGATCTGTCGCTCTTTGCCATCACGATCATGGCCGATCATATAGCCGCGCTGCCGGTCTTCGCTGGAATAGAGGCTCTGCACTTCGGTGCGAAAATCACCCATCAGGCTTTCGAGCGTCACCGCCATATGCTGATGATCGCAACCCTGCAGGCCGATGAAGAAATCGTCGCCGCCCACATGGCCGATAAAATCCTTGCCGCTGAAAACGTGCTTGCGCATCAGGCCGGCAAACAGTGTGATCGCCCTGTCGCCGACATGGAAGCCGTAAACATCGTTGAACGGCTTGAAGTTGTCGAAGTCGCAATAGCAGAGGAAACGAATGCGGTCGGCATCTTTCGTTGCTTTCCTGAGATGGTCGAGGATAGCGACATTGCCCGGCAGGCCGGTCAGAGGGTTCTGGTCGAGCGCCGTCTTCAACTGCTTGTCGTTGAGGATCTTGATCAGCGACGCCGCCGACATGGTGCCGGAATAGCGCATATTCTCGGTGAGAACGATGCATTGGCAGCCTTCCATATTGGCAAAGGCGGCAATCAGGTCGTCGGTGTCGGATTCGAGGCTGACGATTGGTGTCGGTTTGACGAAATAGGAAACGGAGCGCTGGTAATTGGGGTTCTTCAACAGGTCGCGGCCGAAGGGGTGATAGATATATTCCTTGAGCTGGCTCTCCTGGATGACGCCGCGCGGTTCGCGATTGGCATTCAGCACCGGAAAATAACTGGCATCGGGATTCTGGCGGAACATCTCGAAGACCCGCTCCATCGGATCGTTTTCGAACACAACCGGCGGGATTTCGATCTGACGCCGGATCAGGAGTTCGTCGACCGATGGGCCGGCCCGGCGATTTTTGGCGGGATCGACAAGATGCGGGAAGGATGACATCTGCTCGCTGACATTGACGGCGGGCCGGGCGATATACCAGCCTTGAACCATGTCGACACCGTAGTGGCGGCAGGCGAGAAATTCGGTTTCGGTTTCCACACCCTCGGCAATGACGCGAATGCCGAGCGCGTGCGCGGTGCCGACGATGTTGCGCACCAGATGCTGCTTCTTCGGCGTGCGGTCGATGGCGACGACAAAATGCCGGTCGATCTTCAGATAGTCGATCGGATAGTCGCAAAGCAGCTTGAATTCGCCGCGGCCGACGCCGAAATCGTCGATGGCGATTTTGAAACCGCAGCGGCGCATCTTGGCCATCAGCGCGCCGAATTCAGGAATTGCGGTGTTGTCGAACCGCTCGGACAGCTCGAAGCAGATCGACGACGGCGGGATGGAATGCATCCTGAGATGCCGGATCAGCACATCGAGAAGGATCTCGCCTTCCACGATCAGCCGCGCGTCGAGATTGAGGAACAATGTCGCCGAGCGCACATTCGGCAGCGAGGCGAATTTCGACAGCGCCCGGCCCGCCATCATCTGATCCAGCACCGCAAGCTGGCCATTTTCCGCCATCTGGTCGATCAATTCGAGCGGCGAGTTGAAACCCATCTGCTCCTGGCCGCGCATCAGCGATTCATAGCCGAACACGGCGCCTGTATTGACTTCGACCACCGGCTGTAACGCCGGATCGAGGACGAGCTTTGCCAGCGTGAGAAGCTTTTCGCCCACATAGCGCAGAGGAAACACATGCTGTTCGGAGACCGAGGCGGCACGTTTCAAAACTCCATACTGAAAAGGTCTTTGGCCCGAAACATCACTGAAATTCTTCAACAAACGGTTTGCCGGATGTGATAGTTCAGTGACAGGGGTGTATGCTGAAAATCGCTGCAACCGCGTGGCGGATGGGCATTCCGGCGTCGCAAACAGGATCGAAAATCACTCTCTCGACAAGGCAGTTCGGCGTTCAATACTGTCTAAAGAGAGGAACAGTTGAACGCATTCGAGAAACCGGAACGCGCCCGCATGTCAGCCCCGAAGCCCAATATTCTCATCATCATGGTCGACCAGCTCAACGGCACGTTCTTCCCCGATGGGCCGGCCGATTTTCTGCACGCGCCGCACCTCAAGGC